>DAOWDY010000045.1 GCA_030638785.1 Candidatus Thorarchaeota archaeon | reverse complement strand
TCTTCTACAATCCATCTGTTCGGACAAGACAGTCCTTCGAAGCAGCAGCCACCGAGCTTGGTGGGCATGCGCAGTTTCTTGAACCAAAGTCTATGAGACTCAAGAGCGCAAAGAGTGCTGGTGAAACTATTGAGGATGCAGCACAGGTCATGAGTCGTTATGCTGTTGGAGTTGGGATAAGAATTCTAGAAACTGCCCTTGAGCATTACGGACAGGGTCAAGAGATTCTACAACAATATGCGGATAACGCTTCCATCCCTATCGTTAGCATGGCGCATGATATGTATCATCCATGCCAGGGTCTCGCAGATGTCATGGGATATCGCATGCATGGAGGAAAGGATTTGAAAGGTAAGAAGTTAGTACAGGTCTGGGGTAAGGGTGCACTTGTACGTTCATGGTGTTCGGTACAAGAAAGTATTCTAATCAACTCTCGTTTCGGTATGGACGTCACTCTAGCTCACCCTCCCGGCTATGACCTAGATCCCAACGTCATCAAGATGTGTGAAGAGAATGCCAATGCGGCAGATAGTAGTTTTGAGATTGTCCATGATCTTGAAGAGGCATACGCGGGTGCTGATTTCGTCTACTCTCGTAACTGGATGACATCCGGGTTCTATGATGGCATGAACAAGAATGGCGTTGATGCTACGAAGAAGAAAGAGATTGAGATTGCAGCCAAGTATGATGATTGGATAGCAACTAAGGATTGGATGGCAAAGACCAATGATGCATTCTTTACTCATTGTGGCCCAGTTGATAGAAACGCAGAAGTGACAGATGAGGTCTGTGATGGTAAGAAGTCTATTGTCTATGATGTTGCTGAGAATCGACTACATGTCCAGAAGGCTATCATGGCTTTGACAATGGGCAAGTAGAACTTTATTGAATTTAAGAGGAGGACTACTCTTCCTCCTCAATAATTCATTACCATGCACCGTCGCGTGCAGTGAACCCTTTCATGATGAAATACATCATGATTGAGATAAGCACAATGGCAGCAAGAAAACCTACAAGAAATGCATTCGCTGAAACAGCATTCCAATAGAAATTGTCTCCATAATTCTCTGTCCAAGTGAGCCCGCCAGTTAATGCGCCAACTGTGACAAGCACAAACGGTATGCTGACGAAGACAACAATGGCCATGGACATAAACCCAGCACGTTTTATCCAGACCCTAGCCGTTGTTGGCTCTGGTTCAATAGGGATTATCTCTTCTTCCGGTTCCTTTGATTTGAGCCCTCTTGTTATCATCCGATCATGCAATCTATCGTATTTCACTTGCCAATATCTCTTGACTGAAGCAACTGAGATATCCTTCTCTCTATTCAGCAATCGGTTAACGCCTATGAATGATAGGAAACCAACTAGAGCTCCCCAGAATATTGGGTACAGGTCATTGAAGTACAGGAAGACATTGTATACTACAATTCCTACTCTTAGTGCGATAAGACCTGCCAGCCAAGCAGTGTTGTTTCCGAATATACTTGATCTAGTATGGATATAGTATGATCCAGCAAGCATTGCGAAGATCACGAACGAGAAGATATCCACGATAATCCACACAAACCACCAGTCACTGGTCAAGGCCAGTCGAACGATTGGATTATACTCGAATTCAGACCCATGTGCTTGGAATAGCATAATTGTGAATAGCGCATCGACAAGACCTATTGGGGATAATGCAAGAACAAGGCCTCTAACCCACTTTTCCTGCCACCAGAGGGATAGCATCTGTGCTGTTGTCATGTTGTCGATGTTAGGATTCTTCGTAGCAGCGGTCAATGCCATTCCACACCAAAATTAAACTCGATTTTTCGGTCTTTAAGTACTACGATGTGCGTAGTCTTGTTTCTGAAGAGATTGATGAGAAAAATAAAGGTAGAGGCAGAGAGTTATCCTCTCTGCTCTTTATACTAGTTACCCGTTCCTCTACAATTTGTACACATGGAACCAGTACGCCATATTATTCATCGGGTTAGCCTTGTACTGATAGTTGTACACATTTGAAGCTACGACGTCTAGAGACTGAGTTTGCCAGGCCCAAATGTATGCTGCATGTTCGATGATTGCATCCTGGACTTTTCCATAGAGTGCAATACGATCTGCATCAACTTGGCTCTGTGCAGCATCTGAAATCCATCCATCGACTGTTGCCTCGTCCCAACCTTCTGAATCAGCCAAACGTGCCCAGTATCCGTAGGTACCGGTGCTCTTGACGTATGGTCCGACATAGTTGTCTGGGTCCGCATAGTCTGGTGCCCAACCAATCATCCAGCAACCAACCTCTCCGGCGATTGCAGCGTGGATGTATGTTGACCACTCGACGCCCTGTACATCAATTGTGAGATCTTCACCTGGTGATGTAACGTCGTCATGATCTAGCATGGCTTGGATACCATCCTTCAACAGAAGCTGTGCCTTACGACGAGCCTCATTACCTGTGTTGTAGTAAAGGATCATTCTGTAGGAGTTGTTGGCTAGAATAGCATCTAGTCCATCGTCAGCCATAGCATCATTCCATGCACCAACAGCCTCATCAATGTCGTATGGGTACACGTAAGCTGAGTCATTGTGACCGAACATTCCCCGAGGAACTGGTCCCTGACCCTGGTTTCCGAAACCGTTGATGATGTTGTCGATAGCAGTCGAATAGTCAAATGCGAAACTAAATGCCTTCCTGACATTCTTGAGTCTGAATGGATTCTCAACAACTCTTCCAAGTGTCGTTTCATTCATCGTGTCAGACATGGTGAAATGAATTGACGCAATGGTGAATCCTGGGTACTTGGCAAAAACCTTGAGGTTAGCATCAAGTGACTGCTGAGTACCATCGTTTGTTGCGAATGCAGGTGGGGTTACGTTATTGTAGATAGAGTATGCGTGTGTTGAAGGCCAGTAGACAGCATCAGCTTCACCACCCTGAAGATTCAGAATTCGGCTGTTGACATCCTCATTGGTCTTAATGATGACCTCATCAAGGGCTCCAGCATATGGGAATTGAGTCCTTGCTGCAGCAGCTCTCCAGTAGTTATCATATAGTCCGAGGATGATGTGCTCATCTACGGTCCATTCTGTGACCATGTATGGTCCAGTACCGCAGGTTTCCACATCGAGAACGTCATTGTGAGAACCAATTACAACACCACCATTTGCCTCAACCCAGGAGGGACTAATCATACCACCAACTTGGTAGGTAATGGAAGATAGGAATGGAGTGTATGGGTATGCTAGTTTGATTATGATTGTGTAGTCATCAACTACTGTAAGAGCTCCAGTGCCTGCATCATTGGCTGCTTTCCAAGCTGTGAAGTTGCCTTCATGGTCTGCGAGGGTTCCCTCGAAGACAGCATCCTCGATAGCCTGACCACCATAGATTGGTTCTGCAATCATCCAGACTGGACCGCCGGGGTCAAAAGTAGCTAGCATTCGCTCAAAGTTATACTGCACGCAAGACGCGTTGAACGGAGTTCCATCATGGAAAGTTACTCCCTGCCGAAGGGTGAACGTATATTCTAACCCGTTCGCAGAAACGGAAAGGTCTGTCGCCAGTAATGGGGTTACAGGATCGGTTCGTAGTGAATCCCATTCATATGTATACAGTGTTTCGTATACATTGAACGCAATTCCAGATCCAAACGACTCATAGTTGTTGTGTGGATCCATGTAGTCGGGGTTGCCTATTGTTTCTAAAACAAAAACTTGGCCAGTAGGCGCTGCTGGCTGTAGCAAGATAAATGCTCCAGCTGCTCCGACGATAACTACGATAACCACGATCGCTAAGATCTGGTTTCTTTGCATTGTTATCCTCCTTCTTCTATTTTTCTATAGAGTTCTATATTCACAAGTGAGTATAGTACCCTTTGTTCGCACACCGCGAATAATTACATGTGAGAAGGTCCTAGTCTAATATAAGTTCCGGCTACTGGGAGGCAAATCCTTAAGTAACTGTGAAACACGCAAGATTGCTAGTCGGAAAAATGCTCCAAACAAGAATTTTTTCGTCAAGTTAGAAGGAGACACCCAAGTGAAACTAAGGGATTTTATCCTTAGAAGAGTATTACTTGCGATTCCGGTTGTATTCGGAGTTTTAACAATTACATGGTTTTTGGCATATGTGATTGGGAATCCTGTTGCTCTGTACATCAATGAGAATACTCCCGCAGCCGCCATTCCAGCAATTTATGAAGCACATGGTTTTAATGAACCACTCCATATTCAGTATTTCTTATACATCTCGAACCTACTTCAGGGAGATTGGGGTATAAGTGCGTCCACTAGCTTTAGGCCAGTTCTAGAGGTAATAGCACAAAAGTTCCCAGCAACAATTGAGCTATCAATTATTGCCATGATCTTTGCAATTCTTGCTGGCATTCCCCTAGGAATCATTTCTGCAACCAAAAAGGATCAGATGGTAGATCACGTCACACGGCTTTTCTCACTTGCTGGTGTGTCTATGCCTATATTTTGGTTCGCGCTTATGCTGAAGTACGTACTATTCTACCAGCTCACAATCATGGGGCTCCCACACCTACCACCTGGTGAGAGATACTCTTTGATTAACTTCAGAAGTTTCGAGTATACTACGGGCTTCATTCTTGTTGACTCGTTATTATTCGCAGGAGACCTCCGCCTCTTCATAGATGGAGTACTACACCTAATTATGCCTGCATTCTGTCTTGGGTATCTGACATTAGCAATCATCACAAGGATGATGCGTTCAAGCATGTTAGAAGTCCTAAAGGAAGATTACATTACACTTGCACGGTCCAAGGGACTTACTGAACGTATAGTCGTCTATCGCCATGCGCTTAGAAATGCAATGATTCCCACCGTTACGGTTATCGGATTGGCGTTTGGAGCTCTCATAACAGGTGCGGTGCTTACTGAAACCATCTTTAATTGGCCTGGGCTGGGAAGGTGGGCTGTGCGGGCTATCTTTTTCTCAGATCTTGCCGCTATTAACGGATTCACGCTGTTGGTTGCTTTGGTCTTCGTATCGGCGAACCTAATCGTAGACCTTGTATATGGGACATTAGATCCTCGGATTAGATTCGGATAGGAGGTATGGATCTCTTGGAAACCACAATAGACAACGCGGAAAATGCACCTCAAGACTCCTCACAATTCAACTTCCTCTACATTAGCCTGCTATTTGCAGCAATTATCGGAATCGTCTTTGGAATTGCCATAACTGGAGCCAATATCGGTGTGGCGATTCTCAACATTGTAGATGCCCCAGAGTTCATTTCAGAATGGGGCCTTCAGGGACTTATCTCACTGGTATTAGGATACATCACGTACAGGATGGCAAAGGCAGTGAAAAATAAAGAGATGTGGGCATTCTCCTCATCTCTTTACATCAACATAATCGCCATAGTAGTGTACCTTACAATGGGGTGGCCTGGCATTGCTCTTGCTGCACTATCAATCTTATCCGTGATGCTACTGTTTCTCTTATCGGGTGTGAATCAATACTGGTATCCCAACTTTCAGGAAGACATGAAACCAAGAATCAAGGAAACACGATATAGCATCTTTCTCTTACGAAAGAGTCCCCTTGTTGTTGGTGGAATAATTGTATTAGTAGCGTTTGTTGCTCTAGCCTTTCTAGCTCCCGTGTTCGCTCCATATGGACCTGAACAGCGTATCTGGGCCGATTCCAATCTGCCTCCTGGGTCAGCTAGTACCGATCCAGAACTTCCCGTTCACTACTGGGGTACAGACGACTCTGGCGGTGATATTTTCAGCAGAATTTTTTATGGCGCTCAAATTGATCTTCGAATATCAGTTATGGTTGTTTTAGTCGCAGTCACAGTCGGGACAGCGATAGGAGCTGTGGCAGGGTACTATGGCGGAAAGATTGACGAGCTTGTGATGCGAGTCACTGATGTGTTCTTTGCCTTTCCTGGACTTGTTCTAGCAATGGCTATCGTTATGGCATTAGGTGAGAGGAGCATGGATAATATCTCTGTTGCACTAATGATAACATGGTGGCCATCTTATGCTCGGTTAGTACGAGGTCAAGTGCTTACTGAGCGTGAGAAGCTGTACGTTGAGGCGGCTAGGTCAGTCGGTGCAAGCGATGGTCGAATCTTGCTCTTCCACGTCATTCCTAACACCATTCAACCAATAATTGTTCAGGCAACAATGGATACCGGTTCAGTGCTTCTAGTAGCAGCTGGATTGGCATTCATAGGTTTCGGACCTCCTGCGGGGATTGCGGAATGGGGATTAATGATTGCTATAGGGCAAAACTACTTCACGATTGCTCCTTGGGCTGTCTTCTTCCCTGGGATGGCAATCTTAGTTGTTGCCCTCTCCTTCAATCTTGTAGGTGATGGGATACGGGATATCATGGATCCCAAACTACGGAGGAGATAGAGAAATGGCAGACTCAGATGAACGAGTATTAGAAGTAAAAGGCCTCGTTACAAACTTTTACACCTACGAGGGAACAGTCCTAGCACTTGATGGTGTCGACCTCTTTCTACGACGTGGAGATACAATGGGTGTTGTCGGAGAAACTGGTTGCGGTAAATCTGTTACAGCCCGGTCGATTCTCCGGCTTGTAGAACCTCCGGGACGAATCGAAGAAGGCGAGATACTCTTTCGCCAGATTGATCCAGAAAGTGGAGAAATTGAAACTGTCGATCTTCTCAAGCTGTCTGCGGAGGAAATCCTGAAGACCCGTGGAGGAAAGATCGCAATCGTCTTCCAAGATCCTGCTACCTATCCCAACCCTGTCTTCCGGATTGGGGACCAGATTGCAGAGGTAGTTCTTCTTCATCAGGACCTGAGCAGTGATGTTATCGAGATGAAGATTGAAGAGCTACAAGATAAACTCACACAGGATGTTCCTGCAGAGAAGCGCTCACAGATTGAGGAGAAGATTGACTACTATAGCTTAATGCTACAGGAACCTCCACCCCCAGATGATAAAGATGCCAAGAAGGCTGCCCTGAGGAGAGCAACACAGATGCTCGAGATGGTACGAATGCCAGCTCCTGCAACAATTGCAACTCAGTATCCTCATGAGCTATCTGGCGGTATGCGACAGAGAGCTCTCATCGCTATGGCTCTTGCATGTAATCCCGCGATTCTCATATGTGATGAGGCCACAACTGCACTAGATGTCACGGTACAGGCACAGGTTCTCAATCTACTTAACCAACTCAAGAAAGAGATTGGTACATCCATCATGATAATCACTCATGATATGGGTGTTGTAGCAGAGACTTGTAACTGGGTCAATGTGATGTACGCAGGCACAACAGTCGAATCCTGTGCTACGGAGGAGCTCTTCGCGACTCCTCTACATCCATACACTGCAGGGCTCTTAACTGCAGTTCCAAAGCTGCATGAAACCAAGGATCGGCTACCACAGATTCTTGGAACTGTGCCAAATCTAATCACTCCACCAACAGGCTGTAGATTCCATCCACGGTGTGAGTATGCCACAAGCATATGCAAGACGGAGAAGCCAAAGCTGGAAGAACTCCGCCCAGGACACTGGGTTGCATGTTTCAATCCGCTAGAATGAGGAGGTTCAAGAATGTCAAGTAATACTATCCTAAGTATCAAGAACATAAAGAAGTACTTCCCTCTAACTGGAGGCGTCTTCAGAAGAGTAGTCGGAAAGGTTCACGCTGTAGATGATGTGAGCTTCGATATCAATAGGGGCGAAACCATTGGTATCGTAGGTGAGAGTGGTTGTGGTAAGACAACTCTAGGTCGTACAATTCTACGTCTACTTGAACCCACTGAGGGGACAATTGAGTTCGATGGACAAGACATCACCAATCTCAGAGGTGGAGACCTGCGAGCAGTTCGTAAAAACATGCAGATTGTGTTCCAGGACCCGATGGCATCGCTCAACCCACGAATCACCATCAAGAACTCAGTGGGTGAACCATTGGTCGTCAATGGTATTGCAAGGGGTCCTAAGATGCGTGATATGGTTTTGAAACTCCTTTCGAAAGTGGGTCTAACAGAAGCACACCTCAATAGATTTCCACATGAGTTTAGCGGAGGTCAACGACAGAGGATCTGCATCGCACGAGCTCTTGCGCTGAACCCGAAGTTCATTGTAATGGATGAACCTACCTCAAGTACAGATGTATCAGTTCAGGCACAGACACTCAACCTGATGAAGGACTTACAGCAGGACCTGAATCTAACATATCTGTTCATTTCACACGATCTGAGTGTTGTGAAACACATGAGTGATAGGATTGCAGTGATGTATCTTGGTAAGATTGTAGAACTTACACCTAGTGATATCTTCAGGAGCGCTTTGCATCCCTACACATTTGCGCTGGTGTCAGCTGTACCAATTCCTGACCCGAGATTTGCTGGAAAAGCTCAGATTCTCTCAGGTGAAGTTCCAAGTCCTATCAACCCCCCTGTTGGTTGTCGTTTCCATCCACGATGTGCTTTTGCAGAGGAGAAGTGTTGGAAAGAGGAACCAGAACTGCGAGATACTGGCGATGGTCATCTTGTTGCGTGTCACTATGCAGGTGAGCTTGACTTTGGAAGTAGCGCACAACTGGATTACGCTCAAGCCGTGGGTAAACAAGACGCTCAAACATAGATATTCCGTGTGATTAATGAATAGATAGTTCCAATGCATGAGTGATGCGAACATGAGCGATAACTATGATGAGTCAGGGTCTGACCGCAACAAAGAGATTGACGACGAAAAGGCTTGGAGAGAGTATAGGGTTAGGCATGAGGACGAAAAAAGAAAAACAATTCGTCTAGACAGAAAGGACTACATAGCTCTCTTCGTAGCATCCCTCCAAACCATATTTTTACCACTTATCATATTGATGATTGTGCTTGTTGGATTCGCTCTCATTTTGCAAATGTTTGCCTAGGAGTTAACCTATATGCCTCTTATATCTCGGACCATAATCGAATCACTTGCGATTGCAAGTATTCTCGCAGTGATTTCTCTCTTTGTGGCTTTCATCTTCTACCTAGGCAATCAGACAATCCTTGTGTTACCCTCTGCTGCAAGCTATATGATTCTTGAATTTGGAGTCATGTTAATTCTTGGATCCTGCTTGATGGCACGACAACCCCTTGATGATGATAAGCGGTTAGATAAGGATGGGAACCCGGTTACGGCATGGAAATGGGCAATAAGAGGACGAATGGTGCTAGTATCATCAGTGTTTGTTCTTTTCCTAGGAATTGTCCTAGCATTCCTCGGTGGATTCTTATAGGAAACCCTAGGTATCACCATTTAATTGATGATTCATTAGAGTCTTTGTCACCTCTACGAAATCTTCGAGTGATTACAATTATAGAATACCCAATAAACGGAATTACAGCTGAAAGATATAAAATTGAGAGAGGGAAGAATAACTCTGAAAGGAACAGGGCTGGTCTCCATAGGACTATGTCTGATAATATTGCTACTCCCACTGCCAATCCTACCGGGATGCTTTCAGCCCAAGGTGAAATGATCACAACCGCTATTCCAATTGCGATTGCAGTTATTATCCACTTTCTAATTGAATCTAGAGCAAGCTGCGCATAGACATAATCTTTTTCGCAAAGGTCTTGTATCTCATGACTGATTAGCTCAATGAGGAGCTCTTCAGACACCTTTGCATCTCCTGGACCGAGAATAACTAACACTCCGACAAAGATAACAAAGACTGACATTCCTACAATTTCTATAGAACGGATTAATAGGAGGCCAAAGATAAGAGCTCCACTACCAAGAAAGAATGAAAGCCATATGAAAGTCGTAAGAGTATTCTCGAATAATCGCTCTTGGAAGATGTTTCCTAGTCTACTGTGTTTCTTTCGGCCAAGATTATCCATGACCCATCTATGAGAGGTACAGTTAGTGTATGTTGTATCCCCTGTGTTATCAAGACTAGCAATGTCATATTCAGAAGACAGATTATTCTTTAACTTCGAGTACATACCCAACCTTCTTGCACGCCAAATCGTGTAAAGAATTATAGAAATCCCCGTTGCTAAGAAGGCCAAAGTAAGTTCCAAATTGTATTCCTCGAATTCGATTTGAATGTCGAAGCAAAATGAAGCGCTTAAAATACTATTGAAGAAGCAAACAGATTCCAATCACTGAAGGGATGAATAAAGAGCATTAAGCCAAACGTGAAAATGTATGATATCTACTGGATTGGATTCGGGTTTCCACCTTTTACCAAATAACACCCACACGTCCCCATACAAATTCTGAGGCTTTCTACCTCCAACTCTCAGTGTCACATTCTGGCCATCAGTAACGATTGCAATTCCATGCTCATAGAAAATCTTGGGGTGTTCTGAAAATGTATAATCCATTCTCTTCTGTGGATTTGTATAAATCTCGGTAGATATGTTCGATAGATCGATACTCACTCCAATGTCCTGTGCCTCATACTTGGGAACAGGATTTGTAGGTCCAGGAAGATGTGGTGCAATGACAGGTCTTGCGTCCGGTTTATAATCTGCTAATTGCGCTTCTATAATTCCACAAAAGTCACCGCCACTCCCCATTAGCGATAGAGAATGATTTGGTTTGAAAATGCATGATGACTTATGATAATCATCTCTACGAACTCCAAGTCGATTCCCTTGGCTTAATTCAGCAAGCTTCCAAAAGAATCCAGGAATGGTAGCCATTGGCAGCATTGTGTCTTTCGATTCTTCTTTTTTATCCATCAATTTCCAGACAGCATCGTTGAAGACAAACAAGGTAACAGAGAGTGGATTAAAATTATCAGCATTCTCCTGAACAAACGAATCAAGGGATGTGCCTACATTAATCTGCGCAGCTACGGAGAGTAACTGATCTTTCGTTAGCTTAGTGCTACCTTTCTCTTCTCCAGATATCATCTGTTCTTTCGTTAACTGAAATGATACAGCATTCCTCTGTTCAAACTCGTGAATTGCAACAAATGGAAACGAGAACTTGGTTGACACATGAAAACGGACTGCTCTCATCGAATAGGTCTTTTGGTTTATTCTTTGTTGGGAATGTTGAAAAGCCCTATCTGTTCGCAAGAGTTTGAACTCTCTTGACAAAGACTCTAGTGACAAAACTTGATATAGACAACTCAGACGACTGGGCAAAAGTCTACAATCTAGTTATGCAAAGATCTCGTCGTTTCACACCTCTAAGTGGAAGGACTCTGGATGAGATTGTTGAATTCTTACAATCCCATAATGTCACATTTCTCATTGGATATGAGAAAACCAGACCTTCCGCTGTATGTTCATATTACATTGATGAGAATGGTCAAGAACTCAATATCTATGATTTCTGTGTGCTCCCCGTAGATCGTCATGTTGGTGTATCCCTCCTTGATCAGTTGCTATCTCTTGCACGCTCAGTAGATTGCAGAAACGTTTCAACTTGGATTCCATCTAGTAGCACAACATCACTTGATGTTCTTGGTGAGTATCTCTTCAATCCTGGAAGAGCTATGTCTCTTTTGAGATGCTTTCTTGCTGATGCGCCCGCCGATTTCGATTGTGAAATAATCGACCACACATCAGAGGAAGACACCAGCATATCCAAACTCCCATTTCACACTCCATTTCAGATGCAGTCAATTACTGAGAGTCTGATGTCCCCCTGGAAGCACTCCTATACTGTTGCAGGGGATGATGTGAGTAGTGGTTTGGAGATTTTTCTCTCAAAGAAATTAAAACGACAGGCGTGGATATTTACATCAGAAGAATCAGACTCACCTGTTCGTGATGAAATATTGAGCAGTGCTGCCGCCTTCCTACATGATCTCGGTGTCCGAGATATTCTTGCTGAAGTTGATTCTGAAGACATATGGCAAGAACCCTACAGAAACTTGGGCTTTGACAGAATCTCAACTCGGTTTGAGCTGACTTTCGACTTGATGTATTGACAAT
>DAOWDY010000077.1 GCA_030638785.1 Candidatus Thorarchaeota archaeon | reverse complement strand
GTGAACTTTCATTGAATCATTCACTTTCCATACTGTTCCATTTGATAAAATGAAGTATTGATAGCTACCTTCGTTATATGGATAGGTCGATTCAGTTTCAATCGTTTCAACGAGAGTGAAAGCTAGTGAATTATTAAAGGTACCTGCATCAACAGTATAGTATGGAATTGCTGGGCTCCATATTTCTGTGTCATTTGCGTGAGAATATTGTCGATTATACATGTAAAGCGTGTAATTAACACCATCAATGTAGGACCAGTATGGAGATTCACCGTGAACAGCATAAGCTTCTCCTTGGTATACAAAAGATTTGACTGAAGGAACCTTGCCACCTTGAATTTCAGTTTCTCCTAGGTGGTGCCAATACTGAGCATTAGCACCGGGATAGGGCATCTCATATTCAACACTGTCTTTTTCATGGAACCAGTATCTGAATGTGTCCCAGGTAACAAGTCGTGCATCAGAACTATCGTATTCCTGTACGTAGTAATGAATCGGATATGATACAGGTTGCCAGGAACCGTCAAGATATGCCTCATAATAGTAATCTACATCATTCCATATGATTTGATAGAGAAATCCATCTATGTCAGTCATGTAGTAACTCTGAGTAATACTATCCCATCTCCAATCCATTGCGAGGTCAAGTTGATTCCCTACACCATAGAGAATGAAATAATGGTGGTCACGGCTTTCAAGTTCGACCAAGTCGTGAAACACGACACTCGCAGCTTCAAATAGGACACTATCACCTTGATACAAATTACCATCTATATCGAACCAACTGTAGTAATACGTTCCATCCAGATACCAACCATATTCATAGTTCTGAGCTGTTAGGAAACTCGCACCGTTATTGAGGGTCACGTTATAGATATAGATCGATTCGGTATATCCAACACTTATTTTCGTACCATTAACTAACTCGTAATAGTAATAGCTTTGGTCAGTACTTGGATCCCAATAGTCATGGAAGAAAATGTCAGTGTAAGTGTATCCACTCGATGGGTCATAAGTTTCCCTTATCTTGATTGGAAGTATATCTCCATCTATTATGATGTAGGGTCTTTCTTCGCCCTTGAGATAATCAACTCCCTCGTTTGTGCAAAGTGTATTATTTTCAAATGCTAGTTGATTATTATTAATGGGGTCCATAAAGATATCATTAGTAGGATCACTAGGATCTTCAAATGAATAAACCCACTCCGTATCCCAAGATTCCATCTCATGTTCACCATAAGAACTGGAGTAGTCCTGAAACCATTCATTTGTGGTGAAGGCAAATTCCCAATTGTATTCTGTTTCTGCAATGTTTTCAGTCATATTGACTAGAAAACTTGCGAAGAGGTCACCAGCATCAACCCACCAAGAGAAATCAGATGTCGTGCAGAAATCAGCAGGTATTTCTGATTCAGCACTTCGTTCACCATACCATTCGTGAGTCCATTCTTGGGTAATCTGGTTGAAGTACCACCATTCCCAATGCCCTCCTTCAACTTCCATCCACTGCCAGTCCCAGTATTCACTATACTCCCAATCCCAAGTATCAGAAGCTGAATCGTATTCGTAATGCCAACCAGTAATATTTGTGTAAATCCAATCCTCATAGATACCATAGGTCCAATTGTGTTTCTCGGTATGATTGAATCCACGGAAATGAGGAGTTCCATCCATGTCAATTGTTATCTCATAAGTAATTTGAGACCAAACATCTTCCTCTTCTGTCCAACGTCCATCCCAAGCGTACAGTGTGAATTGGACTCCCTCGATATCAGGGGCCATTGGTGCACCACCTTGAAGTCGTCCCCAAACTTGGAAGTTAACACCAGGATCGGCTTGAAACAGCCATCCTTCTACCTCATCACCATTTTCTAAAAGAAGTTTAGCAATAGTCACTGGAGATTCGATGACGATCCTCCTTGCCATGTCATAATCTGATCTTGATTGTTGTCCCGTGCTACGATAGGCTGCAGGAGAGAACCCGTTGCCATCTGATGCTATGACTCTATCTTCCCATGAAAACCATGAATATTGAGTAGTCACAGGCATATTTGCGGTGAAATGTCCACCGAACTCTACAATGATATCTTCACCAACAGGAGTTGCAGAGCATAGAGTAGCATTTAGCTCGTAAAGGATCGTTTGATCAGACGGAATCGGTTCAATAACTACGACTTGCTCGTACCCAACATTCTCATCATAGTAAGAAAGTGGATAGGCATAGTACTCGTATCCATACAGTGATTCAAAGGTGTCCGTGGTTGCATTGTAAATGAACCTAAATTGTCGTTCAGCGTGCATCGATTGATTCACAACATGATTTCCGTGAGTTTCATTCCATTGAACACTATATGCGTAAAATTCAACATAATTACTCATATCAGCATAGTCATGTTCCTGATATTCGCCATACAACCAAGATTCGTAAGTAACATCAACTGTGGCGTTCCACACATATGTCCCAAGCGTGTCATCGTAGACCCAACCTCCTTGCTCAGTGACTAGTTCCCAATGCCATCCAGTTCGATCAATCGTTGATGCGAGACCTCCAGGTACCCAAAAACCGAGTTGTACATATCCTAGATCGTCCCCTGTAAGGTTAAATCGCATGATGAAGTCCTCTTCCCTTGTTACAGAGAAAACTTTGTCTCCCTCTAAATCGAACCTCTCAAGTGTGTATGTACCACCGTAGGAAGAAGACCAGGCTTCAGATGGAGGGATACCAATAGGAAGGCCTTGCATTCTTTCTTGGGAATTATAATTGTAAGCTGCTATTTGATTCCAATTGTCATCGAAAACCATCATGTTCATACTATAGAGAGCTCTAGGTGTATCATTTCCAAAACTTGCTGTGAAGTTGTAATAGAAATTGAAATCATCAGTTGTATTCGTACATTCATCCATGTATAGGTTCATGAAATTATCTCCCAGTTCTGCGCCTTTGTAGTTTCCAGTTTGTGTTACCAAAGATGCATTGAATTCATTTGCAATTCCATACCATGGTGAAGACGCATTCACCCAATTTGGAAATGGAAAATTGAGTATTATCGATAAGTTGGACTCGCCAGGAGCATAAGCCATTAAGAATAGAGATTGAGCATCATCCTCTTGGCTAACGCCACCTCCGTAGAACATTACCATTCCAAGTTCAGAACCTCTTGGAAGAATACTCTGAGGTACTACTACTGAGAATTTCAACTTTTCATCGATTTCAGCATAGTGATTACCACCGAGTAGTGTATCGTTCTCGTGGAATACTTGAAATGATGGACTGGGTCCGTATAACCAATTCAATCTCGATTGGCTCCACTCATCACTTACACTGTCAGACTCTTGGAACCAATCGACGTAGGTTCCGTTATTGTATGGAGGACCCTGAGCTGAATTATATTGGGAAATCCTCGAAGATGATTCTGAGCTTGCAGAATCGTTTGCTTGAGGAATAGACGCATTGTTAACCATCATAAACATAGATGATGATAAAATTACGATAAATACAAAAGATAGTAACCGATCAAATCGAGCTACTTGGCGCATTACTTACAACTCCTAAGTGGAATATAATAGCGTTGTATATGGGAAGGATAATTAGATAAACTCTTTGAGTTACATTTTACTATTTGTTTATTTGATATAATAGTTTCAAATCATGATAGCAGTGATAAACTGCAAATGTTATGAAATATCAGTTGAGGGAACACAAACAAGAGGCACACTCTTGTGGATTTTTTGCGAGTGCTTGGAGTCGGTTGAAGTAAAAACAAAGTAGATGTAAAGATGATATCCTAGATGGAGATAACCAAATGGTTGTAGGAGGTACTGGATACGGGATAAGGGGGCAGAGAAATAAGACTGACGAAATCTATTCTTCTTTGAACGCTATACTTTCTGAGGATTCTTATTATAATGAAACCAAATATAGCGATGATTGAAAGTACCATTGAGTAACGTATTATATATTACAACATCAATTTGTACAAAATCTAAATTCGAGCTGAACAATCTCTTACTTCCAGAAACAACTCATCAAGGCTAATCAAGTTGTGTTGAATTGATGTTTCTAGTGTAAGGGCATACTTCAATACACCTGACACACCACAAAACTGCATTCTTGGTAAGATGTTTCAAGTGGCTTTCAGAGTAGTCGAGACATTTCTTCATCTCATAGCCTTGTGCTAACGCATTAGCAGGGCATGCTTTGATGCATAAGGTACAGTCTTTACACAGTTCTTCCTTAAGAATAGGGTCTGGATTGAATTGAACATCAGTCACCAAAGCTCGAAGTCTAATGTTAGGACCAAAATCAGGGCTTAACAGGAGATTGTTTTTTCCGAATACGCCAAGTCCAGCATAGTACCCTGCTTCTTTAAGAAATAATGAAGGCTCATATGGAACAACCTTGGTTTCATAACCTGCTCTCTCAATAAACAAGGCAATTCGGTATGCAATAGCCCTTAGAATCTCATCCTCAAAAGCTCTAGACGGTTTCCCTTTTGCCTTCCACTCGTCAGGATGTAACCAAAGATCAAGCGACGGATCTACCATGTCAATGCCAATAACTATGACTGTTTTTGCCGTTTCAAGCATTGTTTGAGGTTGGTGCTCAATGGGAAAACCTTTGAAGTGATCAACAGAAGCGAAACCGACGAGATCAGCACCCCATTTTGCAGCCTTCTCCTGTATATTCATCTTTAATTCATCGGTAGAGGTCAAATATATCAACTCTAATTTCTTTTGAAGCCAATTAGAAACTACTCATCCAATTATTGAATGGGAAGATATAGGGATTTCTACCGATTCTCCCACATTCAGTTGTTGGGGGACCATACGAAGAGTATCCTGACAGAGTCAGAATGTATATCCCAAATATGTGTTAGGAGTGATATCCGAACTATTAGTACTCTTTGTTCTTGTTGAATACGAGACTCTTCACAGTTACTGGAAATGCTTGACCAGAAAGAAGTGGTTCTCCGATATCAATCCAATTACCTTCTTCCAGAAACAATTCATCCAAACAGATTAGATTGTGCTGAATGGAAGTTTCTTGACGGATCATGAGTCCTACCATTTTTCCAATGTCGCTTTGGAAGAGAAGAGTGACCATCTTCTTACTTTTCACAGATTTGGAAAGGGCTTTCTCAATGGATTTGACAAAATCTTGGAGCCAGGTATAGGATCGAAATAGTGAATCCTTGAAGTACAAAGCTACAAGATCTTCACCTTCAATCATATCATATTTTGTAAAAGCTAGTGCAATCTCTTTTTCGACTATGCCGGGTCTAAAGTTTTCTACCGTCACGTTCACTGGAATGACAGGCATATTGTTGATAGGAAATTCAATGCTCTTATCAAAGTAGCAAGTGGAACCAGAAACCGAAAGGGTGAATGCACCAGCGCCTATAACCGTCGCCCGGATTTTATTTTCAGGTTCAATAAAAGAAAGACCGTATTCCTCCGCGAGTGTTTGGAGTTCTTCTGCGAGGTACTTCCCAATATCATCATAGGTCGAATCGCTTCCATAGAACATCTCCGCGATACCGCCAGAGAAAGAGAAATTATCGATTGGAACAGAAAAATCTAGATCGTCAGTCATCATAAGCTCCTTTGCAATGGGGCTCTTTGCAGGACCTCTCATGACCTCGATTAATGCCTCAGCGTAAGCCCTGGTGATGGCCTTTGCATCTTCCTCGGGAATGATATCTCCGAGTTGGTATTTCATATCCAGTTGTTTCATTACGAAATTAGTTGGTTCGTCTATCCTCCAGATCCTGAAGTCATCATCAATCCCTAGCAACCTTCCGCCAACATTGATACAGGCGGTACTGAGAACATTTCCATTGGATGCGATAGCAAGATTGCTGGTGCCTCCTCCAATATCCACATTCAGAATTGTGCGCTGATTTTCGCGAGAGAGTTCAACAATACCGCTCCCCATTGCCCCGAGAACAGACTCGTAATTAGGTCCAGCGGCTGCACTTACGAATTTCCCCGTTTCAGAGGATAAGCGGTTCACTATTTCCTCAGCATTTTGTTTCTTTGCAGTCTCTCCTGTAACTATCACTGCACCAGTGTCAACCATCTCTGGTGTGATACCTGCTTTCTCATACTCTTCTTCACAGAATTTCAAAATGGCCTCTATATCGATTGTATATCGATCAATCAGAGGTGTAAAGATAATCTCGCTCTCATAGATGAGTTCACGGTCAATTAGCATGAATCGATTTGTAGGGTTGAGGAAACTTCTCTCTCGTCCAAGAGTGAGTTTCGAAAAAACTAGATGGGATGTTGAGCTCCCAATGTCGATTCCTACACTCAGAACCTTTAGATTATCAGCGTTACTAGATACTGAAATAATCGGCTTCCCATATTCAGTTTTCGATTTGGATGATTTTTGAGCCTTTTGTGCCAACATCATTTTCTGTTCTTCAGCACGGGATAGTGCTGAATTGAGAATGGGACTTACAATCCCCATCAATATCTCAAATTTCTCACCAGGTTGTAGAACAGATTGAAGCGCGGGTTTGAATTCCTCGATGAGATGGTGAATCTTTTGGATTTCTGTGATGCCTTCAGTTTCATGATGTTCCAGCAATAACTCATATTTCCGAGTAAATACCTCTTCAAGATTAGATGCATTCTCGGAATCGTGTTCCTCAAAGAATTGTTTCACTGCATCAATGATCTGCCACTTTAGTCCGTTGGCATCAGCCTCGGTCATGATTACTCTTCCTGAGTATACTCTTTGTCCTGATTGAAGACCAAACTCTTTACCGTAACAGGGAACGCCTGAGTGGATTGGAGCGGAGTACCAATATCGATCCAATCACCTGCTTCAAGCAGTAACTCGTCCAGACAGAGTACATTGCTCTTAATGGACGTTTCATCTCGCAGTGTGATTCCAAACAATTTACCCATATCATTCCCGAAGATGATGATGATAGTCTTCTTTTTAGCTACGGAATTCCTGAGTGCTTTCTCAATGGCTCTTGCGAAAGGTGCCATCCATTCTTCAGGTCGGCCCAGAGACCCGTATATTGCGTTTCCAAAATACAACGCCACTAGGTCCTCACCCTCTTTCATATCGAATGTCTTGAACGCACGTTTGATTTCATTCTCCATTTTCTTTATACTAAATTCTTCACTGCTCATACTAACAGGGAGGACTGGGATGTTGTTTAATGGGAATTCTATATTCTCATCAAAGAAGGTTGTAGACCCAGATACTGAAAGAGAAAATGCCCCTGCACCAATAACTGTCGCGCGAATCTTGTTCTCTGGCTCAATAATGGGAAGTTCTAGATTTTCCATAAGATTTTTGATTTCCTCTGCAAGATACATTCCAATGTCATCGTACGTTTTCTCGTTGCCATAGAACATTTCCGCAACTCCACCAGAGAGTGAGTATTCATCAATGGAAGTGGAGAAATCCAAGTCTTCAGTCATCATCAGTTCCGTAGCAACAGGACTCTTTGCAGGACCTCTCATTACCTCCACCAAAGCCTTTGCATACTCTCGGGCAATGGTTCTTGCATCTTCTTGAGGAATTGTATCTCCTAGCTGATATTTCATGCCTTGTTCATTCATGATAAATTGAGTAGGTCCGTCAATCCTCCAAATTTTGAAGTCTTTGTCAATGCCAAGCAGACGACCTCCAACATTGATGCAACTTGTACTAAGGACCTGGCCCTTTGAAACAATTGCTAAGTTACTTGTCCCACCGCCTATGTCACAATGAAGTACTGTTCTCTGACTAAGGAGAGATTGCTTGACAATACCGCTTCCCATTGCTCCCAAAAGAGATTCCATATTGGGTCCCGCGGCTGCACTAACGAACTTGCCTGATTCTGAGGAAAGACGCTTCACAATCTCTGCTGCATTTTGTTTTTTCGCAGTTTCTCCTGTAACTATGACTGCACCAGTATCTACCATGTCACGAGTGATGCCTGCCTTCTCATACTCGTCCTCACAGAATTTCACTATCGCTTCTATGTCGATTGTCGTTCGGTCTATCAGTGGAGTGAAGATGATGTTGCCCTCGTAGATGATTTCTCGATTGACCAGAAAGAAACGATTTGTCATATTTAGGAATCCGGTTTCTCTCTTGAGGGTGAGTCGCGAGAAGACGAGATGAGAGGTCGAGGACCCGATATCGATACCAACACTCAGGACCTTAAGATATTCAGCATTATCAGAAGGGATATGACCCATGAGCAATTCTATTGGTTCGATTGCTCCTTCTTCATCAACTTCTTCTTCCTCAACAGACGCATCTTTTTCAGTTTTAGATATTCGAATCTTCATTACCTGATCATGATGTTTTGGAATTTCTACTTCATCTGATCCATTCAGTATCTGTGCCTTCAAATCATAGGGGATATCAAAATCCTGTTCGCAAACTGTGCAATAGAATTTGATGTCAAGTGATTTATCACTGCCAGGCATTATTGGACCTTTCTTCATCTTCTTTGGAGGTTCCTTCTCACGACGATGAGCTCCTTCCCATGATGCCTTGAACATGAACAACATCATGGTCAATAGATTATCAAACGCCTCACAGGGTTGCAATACTGAAGATAAAGCAGGTCTAAAAGAAACTATGAGCCTGCGGAGTCCTTCGACTTCAGAGAGTTCTTTCAGTTCATCTTCTTTGATCAATGCTCTATACTCTTGCTCAAATGAGTCCGCCAAACTTTCTGCATCCTCACGGATGTGCTTTTCAAAGAATCCTTTCACGATACCGAAGACGTGATGCGCCATATTCTGAACATTATCTTCAATCATGTTTGACTATCCCTGTACAGAATTATACTATAGATGGAATCCGTCCGCATATAAACAATACGTTAATATACTCTAAAGTACAATATTGTATTATGCCTAAAAAGCCGAAGAAACCAAAACGAAGGACTCTTGCAGAGAGAGCAGAATCGATTTTCAGGTTTATCGATATGCAGCCAGAACCATTTCCAAAATCAGAGCTTCAAAGGATTGGTCTAAATCCAACCACTGCAGAAAATTGGGTCCGCCTGATTGAGTTTATTCAGAGTCAGCCTAGAATCAAAGTGACTAGTATGGGATCCTCAACGTACATCGAGAAGCTCGAGAACAAATACCTTAGCATGTTGAGAAAACGGATTCTCGATTCAAGTTTATCATTAAAGGAGAGGACACAGACGATGGATGACTACATCAATGCACTTCTTCTTCTGGAGAAGATTGAAGATGGCCGAATCAAGAAATGAATGTCCTTCGTCAGTTTGTTGCAATACTTAAGAGGGGGTGTGTACATCCAATCTAAACCAGGTTTCCATTCAAAAACGCACTGATATCTGAAATAATAGGCAAAGATGCATCAAACAACCTGGTTGTGGTTAAGGGGAGAAAAATCAATGCGATGGAAAATATATGCTGCTATATGGATTATTACCGTGCTTTCTCTTTGGATTTTTGGTTCGTTGGTTTTAGCCACCATAGAATCAGGTCTGGGTTCAAGTGGGATTGAAGATAGTGAGCTGATAATGACCTACCTCACTAATCCTACGGGAATTCTGGCATGTGTTGTTATCGGCACAATCCTATCTCCATGCTGCTATTGTTACGGAATATCTTCTGAGTAGAATTAATTTACATTGAGCGGTTTCCATAGGTTGAATCTCTTGTGGAGGGATTCCTATAGCTATATCATTGTAGGAGTTCCCAATGTTCATCTAGATTGGGCAGGTATAGAATGGGCGGATGTAGTTGCGTTTGATGCTGAAGCTGCATATGCTATTGCAATGTCATATAGATTCGCAGGCTTTGCATGGGCAGCACTTGCGATAGTAGGTTTAATTGTTCTATTTGGATATTATCGAGGCGGTGACAAGTGGGCATGGACCATTATGTTGGTAAACGGAGTCTTCATGGTTATACCTACTTTGCTCTTGATGCCCCCTGCAATGGTGACTTGGTGGATCACACTTGTCAGTGGGCTATTCTGGATAGTTGCGCTGCTCATTGGGGCACGGGAAATCTTCCTATCAGAGAATCAAGGGCAACCTCAATGAGTAAGAACCAGCAGTTCATTGTTCTTTGTGTACCTGAATGATACCACAAGAATAGCAATTCCAATAGCGATTAGAATAATCGCCGCAATGAAACTACCTCTGTACGCGTCAGCATTCGTTGAACCTGCACCTATGAGAATATCTGCAATTGGTCCCGCAACAAATGTGGCAGCGATTCCCCAACTAAGGAAGAATGTCGCATTATAATATGCGAATAGTCGACCCCGGTATTCTGCAGGTGCCATTTCAGCAACAATCGAATAACTTGAGGATTCTATTACTACATGCGAGGCACCAATGAGGAATGAAGCAACAATAACTAATGCAAAACTTGGAGATATTATTAGCCATGAGATTGCAGCAACTGCCAATATGGTTCCGAACATCATGACCTTGTAATCGTCAGATTTTGCAATGGCTGATCCAATCAGTATTCCTGCTAGCATGGCGGCAATGCTGCCTACATTACTGTAAAGCGCTATCTCTGCACCAGTTGCACTGAATCCCGTGGGATCTTCCAGAAAAAGACTGGTAATAATCGCAATTGAGTTTCGCCCAAAATTGATGAAAATCAAAGCTACTATGAAAATCAAATATCCGATACGAAGCTTCGAAGGAAGATCGGAAAGTGGAGGGTGTCTAGTTGTGACAGTTTCATCTGAATCTTCAGACTTGTTCTCTTCTTTTAATCGGATTGAAAAATACACAATGATGGCTGAGAATATCATGACAATTGCTGAAATGTAGAAGATACTTCCATTGGCAAACCCTGCACCATTATCGTATAGAAATCCCCCTAGATAAGCGCCTCCAATTCCACCGAACCCACCAACGATTGAGAGCTGTCCCATTATCTTCTTTCGTTCATCAGGTGCAGTCAATTCAGAGAGCAAGGCGGACCATCCGACATTGGACATACTCCAAAAAATCTCTATAATGCCCAAACTGAATATTATCACGTAGCCAGCAACAATCAACTGACCCATTCCAAGGAAAAGTATGTATCCAAATACCATGAATATGTGTCCAAACCCTGCAAGCATTTCTCCTGCGACAACGAATCCAGTGGGCTTTCTGTATTTGTCCAATGCATTGCCCCAGATGAGGGTTTGAGTCCCTGCGTTGGCTAACATTCCGACTGTAGCCATTAACGTCACCTCTGTGGTTGAGAGACCCAGTGACCTGAGATAAATCGACAAGAACGTATACACTATAGATCTTCGAAAATATGTGAGAATTTGGTATGTAGATAGCCCAGTGAATTCTCTTCCTTTGAGCCGTGAATAGTCAAAAAACCTCAACTTGACTTTTGGTCACCCATCTCCATCTTAAATACTGTTTTCTATGACTGACACCCGAATCTTGAGCAACCTATACAAGATTCTTTGAATACTCATCCAAATGTGTAGTAAATGGCACCCTAGTCCTTCGAGCTTGTGGATACAACAAACGTAGCTGATAGTAGATCATCAAGAGTGGCTTGGCAATCTGGATCCAAGCTTCGACCATTCTTGGCGGGTTCGAGCAAGGGATCCCATACGACAGATTTAGACAGAACATCATCAATGAATCGATCCAATTTCTGCTGAGCAGAATACGACTGTCCTTTGTACACGTAGCAAAATGTGAGTGGGTCCTTCGATCTGACGAGCAGCGTGTACGTTTCGAACTTTATCCTGTCGAGTTCCTGTAAGAAGACCTCGTGACTGAACTTCTGAACTGTCTGCAAGAAGCCGCCTATCATGCGTTCGTTCAATTCAGCTGTCAGAGCAAAGGTTTTGGAATATACTAGGAACCCACCTTCAGACAAGACCATTAGCATTATGGGCTCCTCCACCAGTTCTTGGTCTTCCATTATACTCTGCTTGGACATATGTTCTACTTGTTGATTTATTCGAGCGAGACTGGTCCGTTCAATAAGGGAGCCTTGGCGTTGAGCCAACTCCTCCCAAGTGTCAAGTTCTTCAAGCAATGCGTCATGTTCATTTGAGATTCTGGCAGCTAGTCGATGTAGCCCTTTCTCATTGGCAAATCTTTGAGCCTGAGTCAGCAGGCGTCTTGCTTCTTTTACATTTAGGTTCAATAATTGAAGCTTGGATTGAAGCACATAGGTTTCAGCCAACAACCAGAATGAGTGTTGATTCTCAGCAATCTCGAGAAGTTTAGTCTGGTTTGCCTGGATTTCTCTAAGAACCTCTGCATCACCAGAAATTTGAAGCTCCCCTAATAGCAGGTCACATAGGTTAAGCAGAGCGATAACAGTCAACTCATGGGCTACAATCTCCTCTTCTGTCAGTTCCTCAAGCAGTTCTTCTGCCTTTGCCTTGTTCCGGGCTCGCATGCTGGTCTTTAGTACAAGAGCTTCTCCTAGGCGACACCGTTGGTCTACTATCTTGGACTCTTCATGTACATTGATGCTCTGCATAAGTCGCAGATACGTCTGTGCCTTTTCAATAGAGTCCATACCGAGGGCAAGAGTCAGGAGAGAAAAGAGAGTTTCAGAGATGTCAAGCTCGTTACCGATTTCTTCTCTGAGTGCTAGACTCCGTTGGTAGTAATCTTGGGCTCTGTCGGTGTTACCTTTTCTATAATACACATCTCCGAGATTCTTAAGCGTTAGAGCAGTGAATTGGTTATTACCTATTTCCTCGAGAGGTGGCAAACTCCGCTCGTAGTGCATTAAGGCTAAATCCAAGTCCCCCTTTCTGAAGTGTACCTCTCCGATGTTGTTTATAATGGCAGCGATCATGAACTTGTTGCCAAGTTCTTCCTGCAATTTCAGACACCGTTGATAATATGCCAACGCTGTGTCCAGATCTCCAAGATGATAGTAGGTCGTACCAACGTTGTTGAGCGATTTTCCGATCTCTCGTTTGTTGCCAATCTCCTCCCTGAGTGTCAAACTTCGTTGGAGGTAGTCTAGAGCTTTACTTAGGTCGCCACGCCCCCAGAGGACACTTCCGTGCAAATTTAAAGTAGCAGCGATTCCCCTTTTATCGCCAACTTCCTCAAATAGCGACAGGCTCTGTTGGCAATTCTCAAGGGATTTACCAAGGTCGCCTTGAAGACGATAGATCTCAGCCTTGTGATATAACAGAGCAGCTCTTTGTGATGAAACATTTGAGTGGGTTTGAATATGGAGTTGCATTGTATGAAGCGCAAGGGTTTGATAAATACGTTCTGCATCCTCAATCGCCTTGAGGCCCTCATCAAGTTGCCCAAGACGCCAAAGGGTTTCTGCCACAATGACCAGGGCGTCAACCGCAATTGTATCATACCCAGAGGTTCTCTTGACCTCCTCGACAACTTTTCTAGAGATTTTGAGAGCATCCTCAATCTCGCCTATGTCTGTCAGACATTTGCCCTCAAGAATCGCATATTTCCATCTGTCGGCGTCTTCAACATACTGCTTCTCAATCGCTCGTATCTTTTGAAGCGCTTCATCACATCTACCCGTAACCAATAGTTTCTCAACTTCTTCAAACAGTCTGTTCGGCTCATCACTTGCACTCATAGTTTCATCTCATGTACTAACTGCAAACATCTCGTTAAGAAGCACTTCAAGGGAGTCATACGCTGGAGGACTCAAGGTTTTTCCAGTCGTGGCAGTCTTCAGCATGGGATTCCAAACCGACAGATCTTGGGGTACAGCTTGAATAAACTGAAGCACCCTCCGCAGAGCAGAATAGGACTGACCTATGTACACGTAGCATATCGTAAAGGGGTCTACCGGTCTGGCCAGCACAGTGTATGTCTTTAGCTTGATTCGGTCCAGGGCTTGTGAGAATAGCTCGTCCCCGCAACTTTGGATAGCATCAAAAAGACCGCCAATCAAGTTCTCGTCAACATCGGTTGTAGATACGAAGGCTTTCGAAAAAACGACAATTCCTCCCTTTGCCAAAATCATGACCGATATCGGTTTCTCCTCTTGCATATCGAGGGTTTCATCAACTCCCAGTCTGAACATGCGTTCCACATGATCGCCTATACGAGCTAGATTCGTCCGTTTGGCTAGTGGGGCTTGTCGTTTGGTGAGTTCATCCCAAGCATTAAGTTCGTCAAGCAATGCATCATGTTCGTTTGATATCTTAATGGCCAACTGACTTAAGCCCTTTTCATCTGCGATTCTTTGTGCCTCTGTCAACAGACGGCGGGCTTCCATGACATCTAAATCCAACAATGCAAGCTTGGAACGCAGCACATGTGCTTCTGCCATTAGCCAGAATGAGTTCTGGTCTTCTACTATTTGGAGAAGCCTATTCAAGAATTCATGCAGGTTTACAAGGATCTCAGTATCACCAGAAATTTGTAAATCCACAAGAAGTACGTCGCAAAGCCCTAGCAGAGCAATGACTGTCAGCTCATGTGCTACGATTTCTTCTTCTACCACTTGATTGAACAGTAGTTCTGCCCTCGCTCTATCTCGAGCGCGCATGCTCAACTTCAGAACCAGCGCTTCAGCTACCCGACACCGTTGGTCGATAATCTTGATCTCCTCTAGATTATTAATCTGCTGAAGTCGTTTCAAATGCTGTTGTGCCTCGTCAATCAAATTACCATTTAGTGCCGCTGATATCATATGGAAGAGAGTTTCAGACATCTCCCGTTTATTGTCAAGCTCAACTCTTAGTGCCAGACTCTGGTCGTAATACTCTAGGGCGCGGTTAGTGTTGTTTCTTCTGAAGTACACTTCTCCTATATTCTTGAGGAGATGAGAGATTCCATGTTTGTTTCCAATCTCTTCCAGAAGCATTAGACTTTGCTGAAAGAACTCTAGGGAGTTGTCTAGATTACCTCTTCTGAAGTACACTTCTCCAATATTGTTGAAAGAATGTGCAACATCCTGCTTGTTACCAAGTTCCTCTCTAAGTGCCAAACTCCTTTGATAATGTTCCAGAGCTGAATCCAAATCGCCCTGGTCATAGTAAACAGTACCGATATTGTTGAGGGCCTTTGCTATATCAGGCTCGTTGCCAATTCCTTCTTTGAGTAAAAGGCTTCGATGATAGTAATCCAAGGCCTGGTCAAAATCACCTTGCTGGTTGAAGACGATGCCAATAACATTCAGTACGGCAGCAACTTCCTGAGTGCGGCCTAATTCCTCGTATAGGGTCAGGCTCTGCCGGTAGTGCTCTAAGGCTTGGCTAAATACGCTTTGCCGAAGATAAACCGTTCCTTTGTGGTACAACAACGCGGCTCTTCGTTCTGCGACCATTTGGTTCACAGCAGTGTGAATTACTATAGTATCAAGCTCTAAGTTCTGGAGATTCCTTTCACTTCTCTCAAGAACCTCAAAGCTCTCCTCGAGTCGTCCTAGGCGCCACAATGACTCAGCTAGGATGATTGACGCATCAACCTCTATCCATTGACATCCAGAAACCTTCCCACATTTCTTTGCAATCTGTGAAGACATCTGCAGAGATTCCTCGTACTCGCCTAGCTTCATCAAGCATTTGCTCTCAAGAACCTCAAGTTTAAGTTTATCAGCGTTGTCCAGGTGCGGCTTCTCAGGACCTCTTACTAGTTGCAGTGCCTCAGCATATTTGCCCTCATTCAACATCCTATCAATGTTTTGGACCAGACCGTCGCTTTTCTTACGATGTGTCATCGGTTTCGCTCCTCCCTCCGATGTGTGACCTAACGTGCAATTACAAATCCAATATATATACTAAAGTCTAGATACATTTTTGAATCTATGTAGTAGAATATATTTCAGGATATCGTGGACGAGTGGTGAAAATCGGTCACAACAGGCAGTTGTCAATTATTCCACCCCTCAACTTGCTTTCACTCAGCACCAACTATTGAACATCATCAGAAGATGTTGCAAGAATCTAAGAGATGCAAGCAGAGACAAGAATAAGAGGGAGATTCATGACGCAAAATGAAACCGAAGCTGCTTTGAGACAGAGTGAGAGCCGATATCGCAGTCTGTTTGAGGACTCCGCCAGCGCGCTCTGGGAAGAGGATTTCTCTGAGGTCAGAGAATACGTAGCTGGTCTCCGCAGGTCTGGAATCAGTAATCTCCGAGCCTATTTCATCGATCATCCTGATGAAGTACGGCACTGTGCAAAGCTAGTGAAAGTACTTGATGTCAACAAAGCAGTCTTAGACGTGCACAAAGCCAGAAACAAGCAGGAACTGATGGGCGCACTTGGGGACATTCTTTTGGACGATGCTTTCGATATTTTTCGTGAAGAGATTGTTGCACTAGATAGTGGAAGGTTGCAGTTTGAAAGTGAAACCAGACTCAAGACACTTGCAGGAAACGAACGGGATGTCATTGTTCGGCTCAACATACCTCCAGGTTACAAAGACAGCTGGGCTAGAGTTTTCGTATGCATGACTGACATAACAGAGCGCAAACAAATGGAAACACAGTTGCGTGAAAGGGAGGAAGAGTATCGAACTCTTCTCCGTTCTATTCCTGATGTCATCTTCGTCTTTGATAAGGACGACTTCCACTCACAGTACTATACATCAGACAAGAGTATCACCGGAAGCTCTCTGAATGAGCTACTGGGCAAACATGTGAGAGATGTACTACCTCCAGATGCGGCCAAGTCGTACACAAATATTGCCAAAGAAGTGAGAAGTACGGGTAATACTAGAACATTCGATTATCAACTTGAAATAAGAGACAAGAAGTACTGGTTCTCCTCGAATCTGAGTCTGCATGAAGACGGGGAAAGTGTTGTCGCTGTAGTTAGAAATATCACGGACCGCAGACGCGCTGAGGATGCACTGTACAACAGCGAAGTCCGCTATCGAACACTTATCGAAAACATTCCTATAGGAGTATACCGCAGTTCACCAGGACCGCCTGGATGTTTCTTGATGACGAATGACGCATTAAGGTCCATGCTGGGATATGAATCAGAAGAGGACATAATGGAGATAGATTTGGAAGACATTTACTTGAATACCGGTGACCGAGAGGTTCTCTCAAAAAGTCTTATGGATAGAGGAAGTCTGATTGGCTATGAGATACCATTGAAGCACCGCAATGGGACCACCATTCTGGCTTCAGTCACTGCCAGAGTCACTCACGATGAAAGTGGAGAAGTGGCATATTTCGATGGCACTATAGAAGACGTCACAGTGCGCAAAGAAACAGAAGATTCCCTTCGGAAAACTGAAGCAATTACACGAAGCATGTTTAATGCTATTCCAGATTTAAAGCTTCGAATTTCAAGGGAAGGCACATTTCTAGATTTCGCCCAACCAAGAGATCCCAAGAATAGCGAGGCCACACTCAATCTAGTCGGTAAGTCTGTTTCTGAGTTCATGCCTGAGGAGGCGGTTCAGAACACTATGGATTCTGTAGTTAATGCTCTTGAAACAGGCGAAATTCAGGTCTTTGAATATGATGTACCAATGGGTGATGGGAAGCACCATTTCGAATCCAGAGTCGTTCCTAGCGGCGAAGATGAAGTTTTAGCAATCGTGCGTGACATTACTTTACAGAAACGAGCTGAAGAAGGCTTGAGAGCCTCACTGGAGGAGAAGGAGTTGCTACTACGCGAGATTCACCACCGCGTCAACAATAACCTTCAGGTTGTATCAAGCCTGCTCTATCTTCAATCCGAGAAACTTCAAGACCGTGAGGGTCTCGAGATCTTCAGAGAGAGCCAGAATCGGGTTAAGTCAATGTCGCTCGTTCATGAAAAGCTCTATCAGTCCACGAACCTGGCAGAGATTGACTTTGGAGCATATGTCAGAAGTCTAATCAGCGGGTTGTATGGATCTTTCGGAGTGGACAGCAATAGGATTGTTTCAGAAATAGAGGTCAGTGATATTTCCCTTGGAATCGAATTCGCAACGCCCTGTGGACTCGTTATCACAGAGCTAGTGACTAACGCCCTCAAACATGCCTTTCCGAATGATGGAACAGGTGTAATTAGAGTAATTCTGAAGACTTTAGATGAGCACGAGTTTGAACTTGAGGTTAGCGACAATGGCGTTGGTGTACCTGAAAATATTGACATTGAATCCGTAGAAACTCTGGGTTTGCAGATGGTCAGGATATTGGTTCAAGATCAACTTGAAGGAACAATTGAGCTTGACAGGTCTGCGGGAACTCGTTTTATGATCAAGTTTGCAGATCATGAGCGAATGGAGGTGTCATTATAATGACTGAGAATATAAGGATCCTAATCGTGGAGGATGAAGCAATCACTGCTATGGAGCTCAGCGATAGAATGAGGAAACTGGGATTTGTCATTGTCGCTGTTGTTTCTAGTGGTGAGGAAGCAGTTGAGAAAGCTGTGGAGTTGAAACCTGACATAATCCTGATGGATATCAAGATAAAAGGTGACATAGATGGAATTGAAGCCGCTCAACGAATCAATGAAATCAGTAGGATTCCATTGTTGTATCTCACTGCATACTCTGATGATAGTCTTATGTTGCGAGCCAAATTGACTGAGCCTTATGCCTATATGATCAAACCCTTCACTATAAGAGAGATTCTTTCCAATATAGAAGTCGCCCTCTATCGACATGAAATTGAGCAGAAACTGAAGGAAAGTGAGGAGCGCCTTCGTCAGACAATCGATCTTGTCCCACATCAGATATTCCTTAGGAACAATGAGGGACGCTTTATTCTGGTGAACGAAGCTGTTGCTCAGAGTTATGGCACTACTGTTGATGATCTTCAAGGAAAGAATCTTCGAGATGTCCACGTGAATGTTCATGAGGTTGAAACCTTCCTTGAGGAAGATGCTGAGGTGTTGAAGACAAACCAGGAACTGCATATCCCTGAACATTCATTCGCTCATCATAACGGAACAATTCATTGGGTGGACACCCGCAAGATTCCAGTTCAACGTGATATCGAAGGTCCATGCGTAATGGGTGTTGCAACAGACATTACTGAACGCAGACGAGCACAGGAAGCATTGCGTGTGAGTGAAGAGAGATTCAGGAATATATTTGAGGACTCTCCCATCGGGATTGATGTCTTTGACTCACAGGGCGATTTCATCCATGCAAACAAAGTATGTCTTGACATGTACGGAATATCAGATATTAACAATCTCAAAGAATTCAACCTCTTCGATGACCCGAATATACCAGAGGAGATAAGGGACAAAATTCGCGAGGGTGAAATTGTCAGAAGAGAAGTTTCCTTTGACTTCGAAAAAATCAAGAAGCTTGGGTTGTATCAGACATCTAGATCAGACGTGACCTATCATCAAGCTGTCTTTGCACCGATGGGTTTTGATGAAAACCAGAAGACCAAGGGGGTCATAGTTCAGAT
>DAOWDY010000213.1 GCA_030638785.1 Candidatus Thorarchaeota archaeon | reverse complement strand
TAAAGCTTCTGTTCGGTGTAAGTACAGTTTTGGATGGTCGTTTGTTTCTCTGTAATTTCCGAGATGAACACCCTCACTGTACAAACCTTTCAACAAGACAGACCTTAAGAAGAAAGAATCTTAGGACGAATTGAGGCGTTTCGATGAATGAGCATGACCAATATTGGGAGAAGGAGTTTGCATCACTTGCGGAGGAGAAGAGCAAACCAACATCCAAGGAGAGGAGAAAGACATCGAAGATATTCTTCATCATCCTGTCAACCATTCTCATTACTCTGGTTGTTGGATCAGTGGTCACACGTATATTCATAGAGCAGGGAGCCCTCTATTGGGAACCAAGTAATCTCATTCAGGGAGTGTCTTTCTTCGCGTTCTTGTATGTAATGGGTGTCTGTTTCTATCTACTAGAGAGTAGAGGTGTACTGACAGAATCAGTTAGTCATAGTGAATGACTGATCTAAGAAGCATCGTCATCAGTTAGGGGTTTATTGGATCTGTAATTTCATCCAACTTGAGTTAGCTATGTGAAACTGGTATTTCCATGTAGGGAAACGTACTAGACCGTTAACTATAATAAAGAAAGCTGCCGGAATAGCCCCTAGTTGTGATAAAATGGCGCCACACGCCATATCGCACAGCATAGCCTTATTAACTAGTTAGCGTGCATTAAAACCTCGATACGTCGAGGGGTGTGCACGGAGCGTTGTTTAACGGCGATTTAGTGTGTACCTTAAATGAGGTGTATATAATGGCAAAGAAAGGTTCCAAATACCCAACATTTCTTGTGAAGAGTGCAGTTAAGGAGTTCGCCAAGTCTCAGAACATGATGGTCGGCTCAGATGCATACGGCGCAATTAATGAGAAAATCGGTCAAATGCTATCAACAGCAGCTGGTCGATGTAAGGACAACAAGAGAAAGACCCTCAAGGCTTACGACATTTAATCCTAAGGGCACTAGTTTAAAGTGGAGGGTGGCAGTTACTGTTTCCCTCCATTGTTACGCCTTCTTCTTCTGAGAACCAATGATTATTATCCCGAGATAGCTATTTCGATATGGTTCAGTATGTCTCACAATAGCCTTGGATCATTGGGCTACTCCCTAGCAATTCTCATTGTGATCAGTCCCATTCTAGCTATCTTTGTTATTATCATGAGATTCCTTCCAATCTTTGAATGGTACTATGTTGTGTTCTTTGGTAGCTTAGTTATGTTTGCAATACTCGGTTGTGGTATGAGTGGATATAACTCCGGCACTCTCTGGCATTACCATGGTATACCTGAGGCTGTCACAAGACCTGATGTGGAAAGGTTAGTCGAGGTGGAGAGATAACGGATAGACCTGTTCTATGATTTCAATGCCTTTGTGGTGGTCTTTTGGATTTCAAGAACCTTTTCGGTTTCAATAAATGGTTTGAACTTGAAATTCGCCGTACCGTAGTAATATCCTGCTAGTAGTGCTAAGGCCTCAGCGTCATCTGCTTCCATGAGCTGAAACCCATTTTTCAATCCTAGAAACGCGTAGGGAGGCGATAGAACTTTCCCGCTAGGAATACCATCTTCCTTCGCAATTTCATTCAGCTTCTTAACATTCTGGAATCTTTTAATCATTTCATCTGAATCTAAAACTTCATAGAAAATTATGAACTTCATAAACTAAACCTCCTTAATTATTCAATAATATTTATGGTTGTTTAATAATTAGGCGATAAGTATGAATAAGAGTGCAAGAAAACCATTGTCCATCAAGATTACCGTCTACCTATTTTCCCACTGCTTAAAGAGGTAATCCATGACACTCTTCCAGATCTTTCCATCAACCCATTTATTTTCAAAATTCTCCGTATTGGTCCATTCCTGAAGAGCAGCTTGGGCTTCTTGCGTCCACTCATCTGTTCCTGAAACTTCTTTGAGATATCCAAGATCTACCAACACGCCCTGCATCCTGTTTGCAATAGGACCTTCTATGGTATACAGATGTGATGGATCCTCTCGACTCAACAGCGTCATGTCATAGATGGCGAAAACGCGTTCAAGTTCTTCAATAGGACTGACATGTTCATCTACACGTACATCCACGTATCTGTCATTACCACCTTCGTATCCACCTTCTTTTCGAACAACCAGGATTGCAGCGGACTGCATACCTCGCTTATCCCCACCAGCAGCCTGCCCAGCCTTCAGACCCGCAAATAATTTGTCAATGAGATCTCCCTCTGTCTTCTCATACACTTCTGCCATGTCATTGACGACAGCCTCACCTGCGAGAATGTTTCCCTGGCATGTGTATCCATCCCCAATCACATGGCCAGCCCAGTTCATACATTCCTTACCTGTGTGAGTTGCAACATGGCCTTTTGAATCAACAATCCCAACTTGACGATGCATCTCGCCCTCATCACTATTGAGTAGCGCCTTGACTGTTTCTGATGCAGACTTACCCTTTGACATCATCTTGAGTCCCCGATGTCCAAACGATAGATTGGCCCATGCCTGCGTGGCCACTGCTCCTACTTCTGCCTTCGCCCAGGGAACCAAGGCACCAACTGCAGGGAACTTGGATTGCACAATTATTCCGAGATCACCATTTTCAGGGTCTCTTGCCGCAATTGAGAATGTACTTGGCATTGCAATAGTACGCTTGATGCGATTCACCATAGTAACCACCAAAAACAAGTGTAGTACTAGCCAACCAATATGAGTGTCGGTTTTGGGATTCACAAAGTTTTCTAAAATCTAACCATCGACGACTAGATTGATAGATTGAAGCTTACGGTATATAACTCAGAAATAGTAAGGACCGTGCTCACGTTGCTTCTAACGCAAGCACATCCATTAGTGTAAGAGCAGTGCCACCTCGAAGTTTCTCCTCCTCGGTAGTGCTCGTAGAGGGACGACGGACGAGATCATCTGTCATGCGTCTTTACCTTCTGTAAATGTATGCATGAGCAATTGCTCTGCAGCAGATCTTCTTTTGTGCGCCGTTACCCTTGATTCTCCTCTCGTTCTTTGCGATAGCCAATTCTATACACCTCCGTTTTCTATACCTGTCGAAACAGGAAAGCACGTGCGACAGCCTTGGTCGATGGGACCTTTGCTGTCATTTTGTTCATCTTCACAGTTGATGTGTTTCCACCATCTTTTGCTAGAGCCATTATTTTCATTCTCCTTGATTTACGAAGTCTTCAAGCAAGTTCTCATTCGTCATGAGCCGCTTGTTCAAGTTCTTCCACCTGGAGAGATTGAGTTTTTCGAGATCGGTCATGTGAACACCTTACTTGTCAGGCGAGAATCAGTTCTCGCTTGTTAATAGTATTACCTCTGACATCTTATATATTTATCGTCATAGTATTAACGTCAGTGTTAACATAACGGGCCGCCGAAAATCGAGTATGAAAACCTGCGGCAGATGGTCTAAGAATTAATAATTGATGGGAAGAAAGAAGAAGAAACCCAATCTAGAATGGCGGAGTATGGAAACCCTTCGTTGGACAGCATTTGGTAGAATAATGAAGACCACTATACGAAAACGATGCTGAATAATTGGAAAGAGATATTTGCACCTAATCTAATACGGAACATTCGGTACTGTTGAGGAGGTTGTGATTATTTCAAAGAGCAAGTCAAAACCGAAAAAAGCTGCATCCGCAACGAAATCCAAACCAAAGAAATCCAGCCCAAAGAAGACAGAATCAAAGAAGAAGACCAAAACAACTGTTAAGAAGAAACCCACACCGAAAAGGAAGACTAAGAAAAAAACAGCAGCTTCAACAAAACCAAAGAAGAAAGTTGATCCAGAAAAAGAGATCCGCAAACGGATTAAGAAAAATGAGAAGGACTCCCAAGCTTGGTTTGAGTTGGGGGAATATCTTCGTTTGAAGGAAGACTTTGATCGCGCTGAACAGGCGTTGAAAGAGGCCATTAGACTTGAGAAAACTAATTCAGAAGCATACAAGAGCCTCGGATTGTTATATCTCTCTACAGATAGAATTGAAAAGAGCGACCAAGCCTTTCGACAAGCTGTATCAATTCAGCCCACAGATTCCGAATCCCTCTTTGATGTTGCGAGAGAATTAATGAATAATGGCGATTATGAAGCTGCAATCAATACCATTAATGACTGTTTGAAAACTAATGACAAAGACTGTGAAGCCCTGAATTTGCTTGCATCCGCCTTACTGAAATTGGACAAGCTTGGCAAAGCTGAGAAGGCAGCAAAGAAAGCAGTCAAGCTGAATGATTCATATTCTGATGGATGGATAACACTGGGACAGATACTTGGACAACGAGGAAAGAACAAAGATTCTCTATCTGCATTGAGAAAGGCAATCGAACTAAATCCTGAAAATCCATCACCGTTCATAAAAATGGGCATTACCTATGTTAGAATGAAGAACTACGATGACGCGATTTCTTCATTTCGGCAGGCAATAAGGTTAGATCCGGATAATGAAGCTGCAAGAAGTAATCTTGAAATCATGTATAGGCACACAGGTCGAAGATAGTTCGTTTCTAAGACGCATCACTAGCATCTGTTATTTTTGGGATGGATATTACAAACATTGTACCACTACTAGGTTGTCCCTCAACCCTGTCAAGAACTCTAACAGTTCCATTATACTTCTCTACTATCTCATATACCAAGTGAAGTCCAACCCCTCCTGTTCTTTTTTCAGGGTTGAAGATTTCTTCCTTCATTGATATGCTTATTCCTTGACCGTTGTCAGCTATGCTCACAATGTATGAGATTTCATCTTCATCCACTAGAACCCATACTTTTCGGTTCTCGTTCTTGTTGTGCCTTATTCCATTCTCCATAAGTTCATAGAAAATCAAATCGATGTATTCATCAGCAAGTACATGACCGTTTTTTATCGTGATTGATGGTAACAAAACCTCAACCTCTCTGTACTCTATTGATATCTTATCGACACAACGTAACAATACTTCTTGTAGACTATGAGGTGTCAAAGGTATATTTGGGAGAGCTTTTGTTGTTTCTACTTTCGAAATGAGCTGGGTGCACTCTCTTAGTGAATCGCCTACCATACTAAGAATGTCATCATCACCTGCTTCTCTCTCTGCAATTAGACCTGCGAACAGCTCGAGTGCTTGTAACTTATTTTTGACATCATGTGTTAGTAAGTCAAGAAAGAGAAGACCTCTCCGAGATGCAGATCTTGTCTTTTGTTCAAGTTCTTTTCTCTTTGTTACATCTCTTACTATTGCTTGAATGAATACTTCTTCACCAAGTTGAATCGAATTAAGACTTACCTCTGCATCAAAGGGAGTCCCATCATATTTAGTATGTTTCCAGTCAAAGGATTGGGGGGTTCCATCTAACGCAGCCTGTATTTTCTCAAGTGAAGCATCCTTTGAGGTTCTACCATCTTGTTGAAATTGAGGCGAGAATCGATAAGGGGTTGACCCAAGTATTTGTTCTCTTGTGCAACCATACATATCCAAACTTCTATCATTGCATTCAACAAAGGTATCATCACGAATCAGGATTATTGCATCATTCGCAGACTCAAACAATGTCCGATACCTTTCCTCATTCTTCCTAAGAATTTCTTGTGTTTGTATTCGTTCAGTGATGTCAATAATAAGTAACTGTAATGCAGGCTCGTTGTTCAATGTGATGAGACTAGAATCCGTTCTTAACCATATTTGAGTTCCATCTTTTCTTCTAAACTGGAACTCGTTGGATATATCCAGCTTCAATCTATCCTCTAGTGCTGTTTCTATATAGGCTCTTGTTTCATCTCGGAAGTCCTCATCTATCAAATCCACAATGTCACCTATATTCATTGACATGAGCTCATGATTCGTGAAACCTGTTATATAAGAGAGTGAGGGATTGGCATAGATTACTTTAGGATGACTCCCCTGAAAGACAATAAACCCATACTCAGAACTCTCTACAAATGTCCTAAATCTCTCTTCATTCTCACGAAATGCATGTTCGGCCTCTACTTGCTCCGTAATGTCAACTTCTAGTGCCTGCATTGCTGGGGATCCATCATGTTCGATGATATTAGCGTAAGAGTCAACCCATCTGATCTCCCCAGAAGGACGGAAATAACGAAATCGATGTCGAGGAAGTGTCTTGAGTTTACTCAGAAGTTCATTCCTTTCTTCTAATTCTGGTCTATCATCTGGATGGACCAGAGTCCAAGCATCATCCGCACTCATCTCTAGCAGCTCATTCAAAGGTCTACCAAGTGTTTCTGCATAAGCAGTATTAGCTAAGACAATCCTACCATTGGCAAAGATGACAATCCCTTGAAGGGATTCATTGAATAATCTACGATAGCGTTCCTTAGACAATTCCAGTTCTTCTTCAGGAATCAAAAACGATCTCCGTCCTTGATGGGAGTGTTTCATTATTACATTCAGTATTAAAACATATCAGATTGAATACTATCAACTCTAGATGTTTTGTTCGTTTTCAATGG
>DAOWDY010000144.1 GCA_030638785.1 Candidatus Thorarchaeota archaeon | reverse complement strand
GAGATTGGTCAGGTTGACAAAGCCAATATCGATGAATCAGTAGAATCCACTTCAAATAAACGACCATTTGCCACGCTTTTGATTTCTGTGGTGGTTCTAGTATCAATGCCCATCCTCTTTCCTCCTGAAGGGATGCTTGCATATGCCGAAATTCTTGTTGTGACAATCATACTCTTTATCGCGTCTATTTCAGGTTCGCGTCTGATGCGTGGTGTCGTTGCACATGTATCAGCAATGGGAGCATTCGTCCTTGGAGAACGTCAGCTATACGTAACCAAGAGCCTCAAAAAACGGAAAGGACAGTTTATTCCCATCTTTCTTTTGCTTACACTTACACTATCGGTAACATCTATGACACTCATCCAGCTCTCAAGCTTTCAGACAACATTGGATAATGAACTCAGTTTTGCAATAGGTGCAGATCTTCGTATTGAGAGTTCATCTAAGCCGCTCACATTCTCAGAAGATTTGGAACAATACTTAGGCGTCTTAGAGGCAACTCCTGTTGTAGAATCACTTGCTAGTGTAGCATCAACTACTTTATTTTTGGAGGGTATACAACCACTGGAATATCTACGTATCTGTTCTTTCAGGTCAGACTGCTTTGTCAATGGTACAGCGGAATCAGTCTTGAATTCACTGAACTCAACATCAAATGGGATTGTCATCAGCGAATACCTAAGTAATCATTTGAATGTGTCAATTGGTGATAGTTTCTTTCTTAATATGAATACCATCAACGATGTAACTGCTATTCACACAGAAATTATTGGGATCATGAAAAGTGCACCAGGTTTCGGTATTGCAGCGATGGAGGAACTGCAGGTGGCGTCTCTGGCGTCACAGATTGGTTTTCAATCAGCCCAAAATGGATTCGCCTTGATCAATCAGGATTTCCTAATCTCGCGAAGTCATATTGAAACATCAAGTCTCTTCTTTGTTGATACACTCAATTGGGCGGATATTGAGGCGATTATTCAAGGATTAGAGAGTGAAGTGAACACCAATGTCTACACAGCTGAAACATTTGATTATTCACAAGTACACAGTATCAATCTCTTTCTCTCAGCGTTTAATGGTGTTAGTAGCGTCATTCTTCTCTCGTGCATATCAATGGGGTTAGCTTCAATTATGTTCTTTCTCGGGTCTGCTGTTCTTGAACGAAAGCAGGAGTACGCTGTGATCCGAGCTCTTGGTGCAACAAAGAAACAACTTGTGACCATGGTATTCAACGAGTTTGCGCTTGCAGTAGTGGCTGCGACGATCATAAGCATATTTCTTGGAACTCTCTTTGGATATGCTATGAGCCTCATGACTATTGGTGTGGCACCCTTCTCAACATCATTTGCACCAGTCTTGAGCATACCATATGAGTGGGTAGCAATTACACTACTCTGTGAAGTAGCTGTTATGATTGCGAGTTGTTATCTTCCTGCAAGAAAGGCAGGAATGGTTAACCCTGCATTGGCTCTAAGAAATCTTTGAAAAAAGAGAGGAGGGGAAAGGGTCCCCTCCTACCACGATTTATCTGCCCTAGCTTACTCTATTCCGTTTCACCTTTAGGTACACGAATATCAAAACTAGCACCGCTACGCCAAGGTAGATACCCCCAACTCCACCCATCCATAAGGAATCAAGTGCAAAAGCACCAGTCCCAGGTGCAAAGGCATAGTCAGCACTGCCAGTTTGTGTTGCATAAGTTGCTGAAGGTGGAGGATAGGTAGCTGATGTTGTCACTGATTCAGTCGGTTCGGATTCAGTTTCTGTATCCACGTCATCTTCAGCAACCAGTATCATACCTGTGTATCCATCCACAACAAGTCCGTAATCCATTGCAAGATCGATAATCTCTTGACGAAGTGGTGCAGTCTCACCCTCAAGACGGACTATTTCCAGCATCCACGACAACTTGTACTGCGCCCAGATGAGCTCAACATGAGGATAATCCGTGCCACCCTCTAAAGCGTTGTTCAGATATGTTTCAGTTCCTGTAAGGTATTCAACTGAAGTTTCTATAGTAATCCAACTATTATATCGCCCACAAATGACAACTTCAGTTCCATTGAAGAACGGCGCACTCCCAAGTGGTTGCAGTGAGAAGAAATCAGAAGCACCAGTTACTGAAATACTAAACCCTCCAGCTACAGGAGTAGACCAAACTGAGTAGAAGTCTAGTAACTTTGTAGATGCGTCTTCATTGATATCTATCTGCACAAAGAAGCCATTGTTTTGAGCTGCAAGATTTGCCATCAGCGTTTCATCTGCATTGGTACCAAAAGCTACAGTTGAGATTGAAACAACCTGACTGTTGACATCCTTGAGACCATTTAGGATTCCAGTAGCATCAGTCCTCTCACCTACTGTTGGAAGGCCATCAGAAAGGAAGAGCATTACTTTGGCATAAGCACCGTCAGTAAATGTTTCAAGGGCGGTTATCCCTGCCCCGTAGAAATTCGTTGAACCATCTGCATCTAGATCATGGACATAGCTCTGGGCGAGATTAATATTCGAGACACTTGCAGCATGTGGTTCAGCCCATAGAATTTCAACTTCTGTTGAGAATGAAACTACGTTGAATATATCATCATCATCGAGATCTTCAATCATCGAATTGAAAGCGATTTTTGCTTGATCCATCTTAGTCCCAAACATGGAACCAGACTTGTCAATAACGAATACGTACTCTCGAGGTGCAATATCCTCAATCGTCGTAATGCTTGGAGCAAGTAGATAGGCAAAGAAATTCTGAGCACCATTGTTGAATGTCAGGAGCTGACTACCACCAACCTGACGATCAAGGCAGTAAGTCATTGTAAGCAGACCAGGAACAAGTTCATCGGTCTTTGAATATTGAATCCTGACTCCATCTGCAAGATCTGTTGTAACAAAGCTTGAGAGCCCTGCAACACTATATCCTGCAATTGGTCCATAATGCGAAAGGATTGTCAAATCAACACTGAAGACACTAGTGAGCATTGACTCTGAAACAATGGGAATCTCCAATGAGTACAATCCCAAACGTCTAACAAGTAATCCCTCAACATATACACGAAGAGTTGCATCTGTTTGATTTGCCACATTCAGGTTTAGGTAGTATCCACCCAGACCTCGAGTGACAAGTACCGCGGTCTTGCCTTCTTCAATACTCTCTTCGTATGTTTCAATTGCTTCGGCCTCAGGTATGACCTGTCCCCAGTAAACATCTTTACCCATAGACACTGATACGTTACTCAATCGGATACCTGTCTGTAGACCAAAGAACCAATTAACTTCACGACTATAGGATGAACCTGTATTATCAAAATCCATCTCATAGGTTATGTTCGCATAATTATCCACTATAGTTCCAGTAATCGATATACTATATGGATCTAACAAGCCAGTCTGCGCATGAACATCGACAGGTGCCATGGCAAGACACATGAGAAATACTACAATTGATGTTACTACTATCCTTCGACCAGGTGACTCCACCGAATCTACCCCCTTGTACGATTAGACTGCCAAGTCATAACCTGACTGGTGCACTCTCCTACACAAAGCAATCAATGCTTGTCATTGCAATTCTGCTGGCTATCTAGTATATACATAGGAAAACTTTGACTTGATTCTAATCTTTGAACCGGTGGTTCAAGAATTGGAACAAAAAGATGAGAAAGATTACGACCTTCATATTGCCGGTTCTAGATTTTGAACAAGAGAAACCATAACCATAAGCTTAAGTTTCAGGCTGATGGTGTGACTCTAATTCAAGGAAGTAGCAGACAACATGCAGGACTTGCCCACGAAAATGCCAGGCGTTTCTGTTCTTGTTCTGGCGATTGGATTCGGAACATTCCTAGGAGCCCTCGATGCTTCAATTGTGAATGTGTCCCTGTTCACAATGGCTGCAGAACTAGGAGTGGAAATGAATGCGATTCAGTGGATTGTTCTCTCATATCTACTTGTGATAACATCATTGATGCCTCTGATGGGGAAACTAGGAGATAGGTACGGGAAAACCCGTGTCTTTCAGGCTGGAATGATTATCTTCATAATTGGTTCATTCTTCTGTGCACTTTCTCCAAATCTTGAGGTTCTTGTCGCTTCAAGAGTGTTCCAAGCAATTGGTGCGAGCATTATGTCTGCAAATGGTCTCGCCTTGATGACCTACTTCACCACACCTAAGAATCGAGGAAGGGCAATTGGAATGATTTCGGTTGTTCTAGCTGCAGCACTTGGCATTGGTCCTGTTCTCGGAGGATTCCTAAGCCAATTTTACGGGTGGCCTAGTATCTTTCTTGTTAATCTCCCGATGGGAGTTATTGGTTATCTTCTAGTACAGAAATTCATTCCTGAAACAAAAAAGGTCGAAGAGGTCAAGTTCGACAATATAGGCGCAGCCCTCTTCTTCACATTCCTATTCTCAATGGTGTATTATGTTTCTATTGTCACGACAGCAGATCTCATTCTGTCAACAGTGTTGATTCTAACCATCATCCTATCATTAATTGGCTTTATTCTGAGAGAAAGGAATTTCATATCCCCAATCATTCCTACTAAGATTCTTGCTGATAGAAAGATCTCGACAAGCATTTTCTCTGCATTATTTGCTTACATGGGGCTGGTACCTATTATATTCCTTATGCCCTTCTTCTTGCAAGAGGCACTAGGCTTTAGCCAAACTATGACTGGTCTATTCTTGATTGTCCACCCACTTGTGATATCTGTAACTGGACCTGCGGCTGGGTTCATATCTGAAAGAGTGGATGCAAAGTATCAGACAGTTTTCGGTCTTGTAATGGAGCTCATAGGTTTGATTCTTCTAGCTTATTTCATCCCGAACATCATACTGATGGCCTTAGCTATTGTAGTTCTAGGATTTGGTCTGTCGATGTTCACTGTCGCTAATGGAAACTTTGTTATGACAAGCTCACCGAAAGAATACTTGGGCGTCATCAGTGCCCTAACTAACATTTCACGAACAACTGGGTTTAGTGTAGGTACTGCTGCAGTTACAGCCACATTCGCATTCCTTCTAATTATGTTCAATCCTAGTGGAGCTACAACAGGTCCTGAGTTTGTAGCCGCATACACATTGAGTGTACAATACGCGATCTGGTTCTTCTGTTCATTGGTGTTTGCAGCAATTATTATCTCTGCTTTCCGAGGATTGAACGCTGAGGAAATCAACCGTAACAATATCACAGATGTTGAAGTTGGTGCAATATCGGAATCTGCTGAAAGCGATACATTAGATTCTTGATAGCTTCATGAGAGCCCTCAGAGTTCGCAATTGTCTGCAATGAACAGCACTCTACTGCGAAAGTCAGGGTGGTCGATCATTAAGATATTCTGACCAACTTCACTATCAAACATGAATTTTGATGGATTGCCTCGGAGCATCTTCACAAGGTCATTCAACTCATCGATAGAGAGCCTTCTATCTCCGTCATAGTCTACTTCTCGCCAGTCAACGACTTTGGGTTCTGGTTCTTTCTCAGTTTCGCTTGCTTCCTCTTTGGTTTCCTCTCGTTTCTCTAGTAGAGAAGATGATGCTGGTCGAATTGCATCGATAATCTGTTTGTCGCTCATATCTACACCATAGATTTCCTGTAGATATTTCAGCTTTGTAAAGAGAAAGACCCACGGTGCCATTGTCTTTGCATTCTTCTCATCTATTCCATCAAGGGGGTATGACGAAATCATACGTGTGAGCTCTGTTGATCCGAGGGGACCGGACCTCTCGGGATTGAGAGATTCAAGCCAGCGAATCTCACCGATGAGTGATGTGATAGCCTCTACTCGTTGCCCAAGACGTATCAGTGCATTCAATGTTGGTGCAGTGCCAACAGTTGTTGCGCCATGATAATCTGACAGATGTTCAGCACTTCGAGATGATTTCTGGATCAATATCTTTGCGACGAAGACCATAACGCGAGATAGAATGAAGAATCCAACAAGAACCAGAATCCGGATTCCCGCCAGTACGAAGTCAAACTGGATGAGAAGGGCACTCGCAACTCCAAGACCAATTCTAACATAGAAATATAGGTATATTATGTCAACAAAGAAAGAGGGCATTTGTCCGAAGATTGAAACCAGGGAATCACGATTCTTGATATGGCCAACTTCATGAGCAATTATCGAACGTACCTCCTCTTCATCTAAGAGGTACATCAAGTTGCTGGAGATAACCAAAACAGCTCCTACGAGTGGAAGACTGAAAGTGAATGCATTTGGAAGTGGTGATTGCATGATGTAGATTCGCTTGAGGGAAACTCCTGAGTTCTTAGCTATCTCTGTTGACCACTTGACGAGATCATCTCTGGGAAACTTGAGAGCATAGGTCTGCTCTTTATCGAAATTAGGGTGAATCATGATCATAGTCTTTCCTTTCAGCATACCCAGTGTTACGTAATAGACCATGGTAAGCTGGACTATGGTTATTCCGATGAAGAGCGATACAGAAATGAGAGGGTTCGATTGTGATATGTCAAATCCAATAACGAGTGGTGTCGACTCATCGAGTGTAAGCACTGATACGAGAAGTATTTGCAGGGCGTCTACAATAAGGAACAGAAATAGCGTTGTCCATTTCTCTCTTCGAATATCTTCAACCTGTGACAATCAGTACCCTCCATCAGATCGGGCAAGGAACTTAATCACTCTCCTCATGCACTCACATAAAGTTGGTGACGTGATTAGTAGGCTTTATCTTAGAATTAGATTCCGATTGCAGCTGAGTGATTGAGCTTTGAAGGACGGAAAGGACCTTGCAGAGTACTGTATCGAATATGGACGCAGTCTCGGTGGCGATTATGTAGAGGCTAGGTTCGTGAAACAGATCACGAGAGGACTAGCATACAGGAATGGAGAGCCAGTATCAGGAGGAATGCAACCCACTACAGGGATTGGAGTTCGTATTCTTGTTGATGGGAATATGGGTTTTGGCTCATTTGATAGGTTAGAGAAAACGATAGCCGAAGAGACCATTAATGCTGCATTCAAGATGGCAAAGGCTGCAAAACGGAAAGACAAGATTGACTTGGGTGAGCCAGTGTCAAACAAGGCGAAATGGAGCGTTGACCTCAAACAAAGATTAGCAAACGTTGACCTCGATACTCTCATGGCAACCGCCACAGAAATGAACGAAAAGATGCAGGGTCTTGCACAGTATACTATGCTGTTCAATCCATATGAGATTGATAAATTTCTAGTGACAAGCGAAGGAACAGAGATTGATGCATTCACATCATACATCAGAATCTTCCTGCTTCTTACTGCCAAAGGAAAGACTGGATCTGAGCAGCGAATGATTGACATGACTCAGTGTGGTGGATGGGAGAGAATCAAAGAAGGCAGGGTCATAGAGAACGTGGAAGATGAAGTTGACCGACTCAAGAAAACTGCAGAGAAAGCTGAGAAAGTTGAGTCACTAATGGATCAACCAATTGACATGATCGTTGGACCTGAAGTTGCAGGAATCATTGCTCACGAAAATGTGGGGCATCCTTCTGAGGGAGACCGCATAATGGGTCGAGAGGGAGCACAGGCTGGCGAGAGTTTCTGGAGAGACCTCAAGCTAGGAGAATCCAGAGTGGGATCAGATGCAGTCACTGTGAGCGAAGATCCGACGATTCCAAATACCGGAGGATTCTACCTCTACGACGATGAAGGCGTGAAATCCCGAAAAAGAGTCCTCATCAAAAGTGGAATCATCAATGAACCTCTTCTGAATAGGGAGTTTGGTGTCAAGTTCGGAATGGAATCAAATGGATCATCGAGATCAGTTGCATACAATCGAGAGCCGCTCATTCGAATGGCAAATACATACTTCGAACCAGGGGATCATTCCTTTGACGAACTAGTGGAGGATATCAAACTTGGAGTCTACATGAGATCGTTTATGGAATGGAATATTGATGATAGACGCTACCAAAGCAAATACTCAGGAGCTGAATCCTATCTCATCAAGGACGGAGAAATAACCGATATCATGGTAAGACGCCCGGTCCTCGAAACCACAAGTGTCGGACTCCTAAGTGCAGTAGATGCGGTCACTAAGAACCTGCGATTCGACTTCCCAGGAACCTGTGGAAAGAGCGACCCAATGCAAGGAGTTCCAGTCTATGCTGGAGGCGGGGATATACGATTTCGTGGGATCAGATTAGGAGGTGTCGGGTAATGGCAGGATTTGATGAACTCAAGAGTTATGTCGACATCGCAATTGACTACAGCAAGGACAAGGTCGAAGGAGTTATTGCTCGCGGATTCATGTCATCTGGTTCACAGATCAGATTCTCTCAAAATGCAATTGACATTGGCAAAAGATGGGATGAGGTTCGTCTAGAACTCTTCATGATCATCGAAGGGACACAGACAGGATACAGCGAGAGATCAGTCACAAGCGAAGAAGATGCAAAACAGGCGGTAAAGGATACAATCGCTTTCTCAAAGAAACTACCTGAATCAATGTTCTTTGCTGGTGTCGAAGAGGATACTCATAGTTACAGAGACCTCAAGGGAGCCTACGACGAAAAGATAGATGACTTCACTGAGAAGGCACCGGGATTTGTAAACGCTGCAATTGATGCTGCAGTTTCTGAAGGAGCCAAGAGAGTTGCAGGTGCGCTCAAGTTCTCAAAGGAATTGAGTTTCTTCAAATCAAGCTATGGTCCTCAAGGTAGCAAGAAGATGACAGAGTACGATTTGAATGTGAGAGCATTTCAGGATGAATTAGACTACTCAGGTCAGGGATTAGAGTGTGGCACAAAACCAAATCAAGATGAGAAGGGAATGGTTGCTGCAGGAGCCAAAGCAGGGAGATTATCCAAACAAGCTATTGGTGCAGTGCAGGGAGACCCTGGAACCTATGACTTGATCCTGAGTCCAACCGTTGGAGCGAATGTGTTAGGAAGCATTCCAGATGCTGCGAATCCCTTTGCAATTCTAATCGGTTTATCCCCTCTTGGTGATAAGATGGGGGAGCAGATAGGCCCAGATTTTCTAAGTGTCACTGACAATCCATGGATTCCAAATGGTCTCGCTTGTGCTTCCTTTGATTTTGAAGGAACTCCCACACAGCAGACTGAGATAATCAAAGATGGGGTCTTGCGGTCGTTTGTCCATAACACGACAACTGCAAAAATGTACGAAACGTCCTCAACCGGTAGCTCCCGGATGCTTGGTTTAGGTGAAGGACTCAAAATGTTGCTTCCAAATTCATCGAACATGGTCTTTGAGAATGGAAATCACAGTTTTGAAGAACTGATAGAGAATTCAAAACCAACCATCTATGTTACAAGCAATTGGTACACACGATACCAGAACTACCAAACGGGAGAATTCTCAACGATCCCACGAGATGCGATGTTTCTAATTGAAAATGGAGAAATGAAGCCAATCAAGAATTTGAGAATCAGCGACAACACGCTACGAATGTTTGCAAACATTGATGCTCTTGGAAACGATAGGAAGCAGGTCTACTGGTGGGAAGTTGAAATCCCAACATTCATGCCAACAATTAGAGTCAGCGATTGCAGAATGACCGCTGCAACACAATAGGTGAAGATTGATCAGGCATCGACATCGGTGCCTGTTATATCTAGTCTAGTTGAAACCACCACGGCCAAAACGAGTTCGACTTGTCGTTGCTGCGTTAATGAATAGTTCACCGACACCATCACCAGTCTTTGCGCTCGTTTCAAAGAAATCTAGACAGAGTACATCGGCCAATTGCTTACCCTCTTTTGGAGTGACCTCTATCTCTTCTGACAGATCACATTTGTTAGACACCAATGCCCCACTAATGGGATTCTTCTCTGCTTGACAAAAGCTCAAAGCAAGATTCTCGTACCAGTCAACAATCTGGTCAAAGGTTTCTCTTTCTGT
>DAOWDY010000197.1 GCA_030638785.1 Candidatus Thorarchaeota archaeon | reverse complement strand
TTTCTGGTGTACTCCTCGACATCATCTTCATTCGAACCGAAGAGTTCCGTTGGGGCACCGTATCTGATGTACTGTCTGTCAACATATTCGATGAGATCTTTCAAGTTGGGCTCGCCAATTATCTCATCTAGCCAACCACCAACCTGGGTTGATTTTGTCAGTTTGCCATCAGAAAATGATCCTGCGCCACCCCATCCTGCCAAGATATCACAGGGGTTGCACTTAGTGCAACCTCTAGCCATTGTAGTGTTCGGGCAGGAACGTGACTCGATTCCTTTCCCTCGCTCAATCAAGATTACTTTCAAATCGGGTTTATTCTTGATCAGCTCTAGTGCACAAAATATACCAGCAGGTCCGCTCCCGACAATAGCTACATCATAATCCAAGATTATTACCTCAAGAAGATGTTCGCCAACGCGTTCCGATGAACATCTCACTTAAGGGTTGCCCCTTCTTAATTTTCGAAATTCATCATTCATCCATCTGGCCATTAGGAATAGCCTTTTGAGGTGATTCTAAATTGAGCAGAGAGAAGAAGAACTCTTAGGTGTAATAAAATGGCTCACTGTTCTCTCTGCGGAAACGAGGACCTATGTTTCACATGTCCATATTGCAATGGTGTGTATTGTTCAGACCATCGTCTCCCTGAGGGGCACGGATGTCCGGGGATTCATCTTGTAAAAGACAAGGCAAAACGTCGTGTTGCCGACTCTCTAGATTATAGCTACACTGAGCCAAGTAAAGAAACCCGAACCTACGACCGTCAACAGACCTCACGAAAAAAACCTAAGAGAAAAAGAAGTCGATTCTCAGCTCAAGAAAGGAAAGACTTGGCTATCTCAGCAATACTCGTAACTCTCGTCAGTATCTCCTTACAATCAAACGGAATTATTGGAGCTTTCTCAGTTGTCCCAGAATTAGTCTTAACAGGCTTTTGGTGGCTGCTAGTAATTCTTGCTGGCTCTCTACTACTTGCGTATTTTGTGCATGAATTTGCTCACAAATTTGTAGCACAACATTACAATATGTGGGCAGAGTTCCGAATGACAACATCTGGTTACTATCTTTCATTAGTTGCAATTCTGTTTGGAATTCCAATCTTTGGAACAGGTGTCGTTTTCACAAGTGGAACTGAGAGTCTAGAAAAGGACGGTAAAGTAAATGCAGCTGGACCTATGTCCAACTTTGTTCTAGCAGCGATCTTTGCAATTGTGTCTATCATTATTCCTCTGGCCGGATTTGGACTCACTCAACCTGTGTACTTCATCATCCAAATTGGTATCAGTCTTAATGCTATGCTTGGACTCTTCAATATGATACCCTTCCAACCATTCGATGGTGGTACCATAATCAAGTGGGACAGAAGGATTTGGGCATTACTAGCTGTGTGTCTCCTCCTTCTATTGTTGTTTGGATATTTGGTGTTGCCATCTATCTACATAATGTTCCCCGTGTAATACTGTCATTCATAGTAACACATCATGTAGTCATCATGAGTGTGAGTGCTAATTGCTAACTTCACGTTATTCAAAGCCAGATGTCACTGAATTATCCATATCAGCTTGGTTCTATAGAAACCGAACCTTAGCTGGATTTGATAATCCAGCTCGGTCACTCTACGTATCAATCCGAGAGCTAGTAGAGAATAGTTTGGATGCTTGTGAAGGAGCTGGAAACTTACCAGACATCAACGTGAAACTGGTGTCACAGAACACTTCCAATGAGCGAACTGGCATCACCTCAGCCCCAGAAATCTTTCAACTCTCTGTACAGGATAATGGCTCAGGGATACATCAGGAAAACATCACGAATCTTATCGGCAAGATGCTCACTGGGACCAAATTCACGTACAAACAAAGTAGGGGGACATTTGGCTTAGGTGGAAGTCTAGCACTTCTCTATGGGCAAGTCACCACTCAGAGGCCTATCGAGATAGTGACGGGACTACGTGGAGAGGATTATTTCACTTCGATCTTAATGCGACTTGATATTGAACGAAATGAACCGGAGATAGTGGAAGAAAGTAGAATCCCCAAACGTCAGAATGATTGTGGGACGACTGTTACTTTCTATCTTCAGGGAGACTGGTTAAGAAGTAAGAGAAGAATTCAGGAATACTTCGCCCAGACGAGCATGATTGTACCATATTCGTCAATCTGGTTTCAGACGCCAGATGACAAGCTCATAGAATATGATAGAGTGATCGATACCTTACCTGCTCAAGCAAAAGAGGTGAAGCCTCATCCTCACGGAATCGATGTTGAACTACTGAAATCCATGGTTTCAGTAACCCGGACTTTGTCAGTCGCCTCATTTCTTACTAGCTCATTTCAGAGGATAGGAGCATCAACAGCCAAGGCATTCCTGACTTTTGCAAAAGTGGACGCTGATCAAAAGCCAAGAGACCTCTCTAACGAAGCCCTACTTGATATGATGCGAGCATTCTCAGAATACAATAGATTTTCAGCTCCAAGTGCGAAAGCGCTCTCCCCTGCAGAAGAGAGTGTGATTCACGCGGGTATGATGCGATTACAACCTGAGTTTGTTACAACAACTAAGAGGACTCCATCGGTTTACGAAGGTCATCCGTTCATCATTGAGGCAGGGGTCGCTTACGGTGGGCACCTGAAGAATGGGATCAATCTCTATAGATTTGCCAATAGGATACCATTACTTTATGATGAAGGATCAGATGTATCAACTAGAGTTATTCGAAACCTCAATCTTAAGGCGTATGGTCTGCGACCTGATAATCCTCTTGCATTCCTAGTTCACATTTGCTCAACGCGGGTACCATACAAGACAGTTGGGAAGGAATACATCGCTGATGTTGATGCTGTTAGAAGAGAGGTTGATTTAGGTTTGAAGGATTGTCTGAGGCGCTTGAGTGAACAGGTCCGCCGTCGTAACCGTGTTCAGAAGAATACCAAACGTGAGAGCCGTCTCAGAGGATATTACAAATTCATCTCAGAAACTTTGGGTGAAGCAACTCAGAGAAAGATTGTTTTGACCAATCTCTTCCCAGCGGGAGATGATGAGTAAGATGGCAATAGACTCCAGTGTTCACAGTACTCCGGATGTTCTCGATTTGATTAACCAGGTGTTGTTCAAGCTGGCAGATACTGTGGAGGAAGGAGAATTCCCCGAAATAGGTTACTATAATTCATCGAGAAAGAATATTAGTTATTCATCTGACCAAGGATATCGTCCCATTGATGACACTCCATCATACATTGATGGTAGAAAGGTAGAGAGTGCAAAAACCATTGCAGGACTTGTTTACGGTCTTTCAAGGTTTAAAGAACACCTTGAACAAGGAATGTCAATGTCATTGAGAGACTTCTATTACATGAACAAAGTTAGACACGTTCAAGAAGTACTTAGAATCAGCAATCAAAATGAGACTAACAGGATAATCAATCTGTCAGAGAGAATCCTAAGAATAGCTGGACAGTCCATCCCTCGAGAAGAATTCGGTGTTGTTAGCTCTCCAAAGGGTACTTTCTTCGGAGACCTCACCTTGTCAGATCAATCAGGTAAGAAACTTAATTGCACAAATGCTGGAGAGTATGGATGGTTCATTTCGAGTAGACCCTTTGAGGTCAAGATACATGACATCAATATCGATGCTGCTGTTTTTGTTGAGAAAGAAGCAATGGCGAGAAATCTTATTGAGTTAGGACTCCCTGAAGAACTTAGAATTGGGATTGGATCACTTTTCGGACAGCCAGGAAGGAATATGCGTGCATGGATTCGCAGACTAGCAGACCAAGAGGTTCCTATCTTTGTTCTAGTAGACCTTTCACCTTGGTCTCTTAGAATATTCTCGACCATTAAATCAAACTCGATTGAATTATCCAATATACAGGGCTTAGCAACACCAGAGGCTCACCTTGCAGGGATGACAAGCACGGACTTTTGGAACAAGAGAGGAATGCTTCATGAGATCGAACATTCCCTCGAATTGATGACTAAATCAGACATCAAATGCGCCCAACAGAATCGAAACATCCCAGCGATAGGTCAGGATGAAATATTGAACAAAGAGAATGAAGCCCTGCTCAAGAAGAAACGCAAGGGAGAGCTTGAGGCATTCAAGTCGTTTGGACTTCCACTTGTTGAACTCAAAGCAAAATACAAGAGCTATCTGACCAGCAAAGCAGCCATTCATGATGTGAAAATCATTTAAGGCACGGGAGTATCTTTCAGTTGGAGGAGTCACCATGTCAGCTGATAGAGACAAAATGGTAGCACAATTTGATGAACTCAAGGAGAAGACCCTGAGCATCATGGAAGAACTTGAGACATTGAGTACTGAAACAGAGGAACTACGTACTTCAAGAAGAGAAATCGAAGAGAAAGCTTGGGCAGCGGATGAAAAGATAACTAAACTAGATGCAGATCTAGAATCTAAGACAGCAAAGATTGACGCACTAAAACAAAAACTAAACGAAACCAAAGCTGAACTCACATCTATCAAAGACGATACAGATAAGCTATCTGCAGGAAAAGACGAAGAAATTGCGGGCATTATTCAAGAGCGAGATGAGCTAAAGGCAGAAATGGAGCAGATTAATTCTCAGCTCGCGAAAGTATCAGAACTTTATCGTGAAACCTCTGCTGAAAAGGAGAAGCTCGAGGAAAAAGTTGACATCAGTGATCTACTAGCTATCTACATCGTTCTCATCGAGAATATTTTCGGGGGCAAGCCTCATGCTCGTGTGCTGTACACACTACACAACACTAAGACAGCCATAACAAGAAAGAACATCATTTCGAGCACAGGAATCATGCCTACTGCTGTTACGAAAGCAATTCATGATCTCAGAAATGCAGAACTGGTAACATATGATGATGAAACCCAAGAGGTAAAGCTCATCAAGGATATTCTTTGATTATGGATACAGAATAATTGTACACATTGAGGAGATATCTTGGGACGAATCAAGTATAGCAGTTCACTAAGAAGCCATATCAACCGATTCGGATTACACGATAAAATAGGTTCTATCATCAAGCTTCTAGGTACTGATGCGCAACAGGTCTTTGATTGGGCGGAGGAAGAAGTCATACGTCAAGGGACAGGAAAGAAGAACCCCGGGAAGGTAGTGTACAGTCTCATCGCGTACGAAGCTGCCATTCGACTTGTGCAAGAGAACCATCGGAGAGGTAGGCTCACAACAAAGAACGAGATTAAGAAACGAACAGGTCAGAAGGTAGAAATGCCAGTTCTCTACAGAGAGGCAGGGTTACGCCATCCTCAAGAGGCAAGAAATCTCAGACACAATCTGTTCCATGAGGCTTTTGAGGCTCTCATTATGCACCTCTTTCCAGATGTAAGCACAAGCGTGCCATCGACTGGTGAAGGACTCACTCCTGATCTTATGGTAACCCATTCAAGCCCTGATTGGACTATCTCAGTTGAATACAAGGGATATCGTTCGATTACTCTCTTGAGCGAATCAGAAGTTCTCAAAGGAATGAGGTATCAACAGGCTTATGGAACTGCTTGGCTTGTAACAACCTCAAGTAAAACAGTCAGGGATGTATACGGACCAGTTCTGAAGTCGGAGGAGATTATAGAAAGAGGACTAAAGAGACTTGAGAATATCACTAAGAGAAAGACTTTCACTGAAGAGCAGCGAGAGAATCGAGGAATTGCCCGAAAGGGAATCACACATCTTCAGAAACATATCGGTGAAAACCTATCCTGCAAACATGTCACTGCAGAAGAGATTCTTGAGTCATGTAAGAAAGGAAAGCCAGTAAAAGGATTGGCAATCTCAGCTGGATTCGAATTTGTTGAACTGTTACAAGGAGCGGGATTACACAAGCATGCAGATAACGTACTTCGGGTCATGAAATCGCCAACAGGAAAGCTACACAGTGACACAGTTACATCAGTTCGCCTAATTGGTTGATATTGTCCACCTTTTTATGTGAATAATGACCTCCACATTAGTGTTAAATACCACACACATTGAAGCTGGATAATGAAGAGAGGGATGCTGTTTGAATGAACACTCGGCTGCAGATGAACTAGAGCCACTCAAGGCGCTTCTTAGGAACCTGAGTCACAGGTCACCAATTCTGGGAGCTGCCATTTTTTCGATTGAGGGACTCCCCTTTGTTAGTCATTTTAGTAGCGGCGTCGAAGAGGTGTCTGTTGCCGCAATGGTAGCTAGTATTCAGGCAGTTGGAGAGCAGACAGTTAATGAATTACGTCAGGGGGAACTGCGCTCAATCATCATTCAGGGCACTCGTGGTACAACTCTGACTGTGGCAGTCACGAAGGGATACCTTCTCACAGTCACAGCACCAGATAACGCCAAGCTCGGCTTGATTTTCAATGATGCAAAAAAATGTGCACGCGAAGCAACCAGGCTTCTTGAGGAAATTCTTTGAGAGTACACTACAATGACAGTGTCATTTCCTCATGCACACCACCCTTGTTGGTCTGCGGTAAGATCAGATCTTTGGGAGAGAATCCACCTTCCTATTGCGAAGGAATGTAACGTGCAGTGTAACTTCTGTTCAAACCAGATTTCTTCTTGTCATTCTGTTGGACCGGGTGGTTGTCAAAGAACAATGACACCGGAAGAGGCTCTGGCAACTTTGACAGAGGAGATGGAAAGAAGTGAGAATCTACACATTGTAGCCATTTCAGGACCAGGAGAGCCGCTCTTTAACAAAGAAACCTTTGTGACTCTTCAGAAGGCAAGAGAATTGTATCCCAACATCCGGATGTGCCTTAGTACAAATGGACTCTTGCTCAGTAACTCTGTGAGCCATTTGATCGCAGTTGGTGTTGATACTGTTTCCGTTTCTATGAGCGCTATAAGACCGGAAACCGTAAGGAAACTGTACAGCTGGGCAATGGTTGAAAACAAAATGGTTAGAGGTCCAGAACTCGGACATCTTATTCCGGAGTTTCAACTAGCAGGTATTCAAGCAGCTACTGAGAACGGTATCAATGTAAAAGTGAACACTGTTCTAATTCCTAGTTTGAACCTTCAGGAGATACCTAATCTTAGTCGCGAGATTAAGAAAGCAGGAGCAACTCTTCAGAATATAATTCCTCTCATTCCTAGAGGGACCATGAGTGATTTCCCTGCACCGACAAGAAAAGTACTAAATAAAATGAGAGAATCAACTGAAAGGATAATTCCACAATTCAATCATTGTAAACAGTGTAGAAGCGATGTCGTTGGCATTCCAGGATGTGACCGTACACTAACCTGATGTTACAGTTTCAAGGCAACCCATTTCTACAAGCTTGTTCACTATGAACCAACATGCGTTCCTATCTATGGGTAATGAATCTAGCACGTCTTTTATCTGAGCAGGTTGTTCGAATTTCTTCAACAAATCGTCCAATGGCATACCATATTGAGCTTTCAATTTCTCTACTGATACAGCAGGACAATCACTCTTTGTGAGAATATCAGATTCAGCTAGACGTTTCTTGAAATTTATCCAGCCATATTTATTCAGCACAGAGATTAGAGCAGTAACATCTTCTTCAGAAATCCCTATCAAATCAAAAATCTCTGAAACCGTACGCTTTCCGTTAATGAAACTCTCCACTCGTTCCAGCATGCTATCAACTTTGCCTACTCGATATGGGATTGTTACTCCTTTCTGCTTCTTCACCGGAACCATATCGATATCTGAAATTGAGTACGGGAATTCTTTGAGAATGTTAATAGCAAATTCTCTAAATCTTCGCACATCACCCTCGAAGTTCTCCAGTTTCTTACCATGCTCTTCTTCAACTTGATCAAGGATTCGAAGAAGTTTAGCTCTATACGGCGCTTCATCAGGAACTGGATCAACTACAAGTAAAACAAGTGTTGTCCTTCCCACTTCAATTAGAATATCATAAGCGGCTTTTCGGATAGTCCGAATTGGGGTCTTTGCAAAGATAATGACTGCTGTTACAAATCCAGCTATCAAATCAGGATCAACAGTCAGCTCTGCATATGGTATACTCAACAGTGACTCGCCCCCTTCGAGTCGTATTAAAGAGATGTAACGGACTTTAGATACATCAAAAGACATTACGTTCCACCTCTCTTTCGTAAATATTCTTCATGCCCCCGATTGAAGAAGGATTGCAAGAAAAGCAATCCTTTCTATAAGGATTGTCATTTCTTAGTTTCTGCAAATCCTAACACTCCTGCATCAATTAGATTACGGGCAATTGTTGTTACGACCTCTACAGTGTAAGAAAGTAATTCACAAACTTCTGTAACACTGCGAGTTCCATCAAACTTTTCCACAATTTCAGTCAGTTGATCCCCATATGCACCAATCAAGTACATTGGGGGATCAGTAATCTTCTTAAGATGTGATGTCGGTCCAAGCTTTCTGTCAAGACGAATCCATTTGTAACGGTCCAGCATTGAGAATATCGCTTTTGTGTCAGAGTGGGAAAAGTTAGATGATTCCATTATCTCTTTTAGACTTCTCTTTCCATTGATGAATCCGACAATAATTTGAATTTTCTCGTCTGTTTCTCCAACACTCCAAGGGATACTTACATAGCGATCAGGTGCTGCTTCTGATTTTGCGACTAGATGCGGCACCATATCAAAATCAAGTTCACGATATGGATAGACACCTAGAATGTTCAGGGCAAACTCTCTGAAAGGACGAATATCTCCCTTCCAATTATTCAAATGAGCTTCAAATTCGTTTTCGAACTCGTTGATTATTTGTATCAACTCTTTTCGATATGGCTCATCATCTTCTACTTTGTCAATAATGAGAAGGCCTACAACGTATTTACCTTCTTCAATAACTACAACATAACCTTCCTTTGTGAACGTTTTGAGTTGTCGATTTTCGAAGATGATAATCGCAAGCACGAAACTAGCAACAAGATCAGGGTCTACACTCATCTCTCGATAGGGGATACCTAATATCGGTTCACCTCCCTCCCGACGAACAAGTGAGATGTAGCGCACCAATGCTTTCTCGTCTTGTGTATTCATGCTGTTCAGCCAACTACAATTAGTCTATTTGAGTTTACTCAATGAAATCCAGTAGACCTGATTGTGAATTAATATGTGTGTTAATTCCTTCTTCTATTGTATAACCAATTAGTTTCTTAAGAGATATTACGCGATATGCATGTCCTATTCCGGTAACTAACAGAGCACCTTTCATCCCCATTACATCGCCCAATAGTTGTTGATCTACAACAGATTGAGTACCTTCAGGCCATGGTAATGGATCTGCATCTAACTCACCAAGTGAATAGTGCGTTGTAAGATCCTCTAATTCGACTTCTTTGAATTGAGAATCATCAGGAAGCGAACCCAAAAAGTCAGCCACAATCTGATTTGCCGCTTCGTGGTGGAGTGATGTCATTAGTGAGTTCTTTTTCTGATATCCAGACACGGCCAATGCTACAGCGGGATGTTTTCCAATATCATGTTCTATTCTTCTTGCGACCTTGCCATCTCTAATCTCGGTAAGTATACCTGCATAATCCGCCCCCTGTTCCACCCAACGGACTCTTGCACGACGCTTCGAGGATACGCCAACTTTGAGAGTTCCATCACTGAATAGAGCCAAGTATACGATATAATCAGAAGATTCGCATTCACCCCTTCTTATACTATCAGCAAGACATTGATGTCCAGTACAACGTATACAAGGATCAAAGGTATCCAGTGCAGAACATTCCAGACATTTGGACCCCTTTAGGACGATGCTGTTCAGCGGACATGCAATAAGGTGTCGTTTCTCTGAAACTCTTCCAATACACAGTTTCGGACCCTTGACCGTCCATGCGATTTGCATACCTTTCTCAAGAGAGTGGAACTCCAGCTTGGAATCAGATTTACGGATAGTAAAACCGGAATGAAAGCCAGTACCTTCTGGTTTCCATGTAACACGTACAATATGCATCCTTAGTTCCTCAGAAGAATCGAGACTTTCCTTTTCCGAGCTTCATCCATTTAATCCCAGCGATTCCAAGATCTGTACTACATTTCGGGCAATGTCCATCTTCTCGTAGATTATTACTCTTCAGGTATACAGAATAACGTTCAACTGCCTTGAAACCACAGTTCGGACAATATGTATTTTCATAGTCATGACCAGGAACGTTCCCGGAGTACACAAACTCAAGCCCCGATTCCCTTGCTATATTGATGTGTTTCTCAAGAGTTGAAGCAGGAGTTCGGGGTAGGTTCGTTATTTTGAAGGTTGGAGCAAACGATGTGAAATGAAAAGGGGTCCGAGGGCCTAGATTCTCAACAGTCCATTCAGCCAATATTCGAGTGTCTTTCTGGTTGTCCCCAACTTCAGGAATTATCAGATTGGTGATTTCAATAAATATACCCTTTTCCTTCATCCGCTCCATGCTAGTGAAGATAGGTTCTGTTTTTGGAACGTCCATCAATTTCTTGTAGAACTCCTTGTTGGCACTCCCCTTGAAATTGACTGAAGCTGCATCAAGATAAGGAGCAATGGTGTCAACAGCTTCTGTTGTCATATACCCATTTGTTACAAACGTGTTGTAGAGTCCCTCTGCATTTGCCAATCTTGCGGTATCATACGCCAATTCGAAGAAAATTGTTGGTTCAGTATAAGTGTAAGTCATTCCTTGGCAATCATTCTTAATTGCAAGACGAACTAGTTCTGTTGGTGCCAGTTCCTCTCCAACGGGAACTTCTCTATGAGACGAGTGATAGTTTAGGCAGAAATCACATCTAAAATTACATGATGAGGTGCTAATGGAAAACGTGTTCGATCCAGGTGCGAAATGAAAGAGAGGTTTCTTCTCAACCGGATCGGAAGCCATACCATCAATCAGACCATAGACCTTAGTGTACAGTAGACCTTTCTTAACAACTCGAACACGACAGAATCCCGTCTCCCCTTCGTTTAACATACACCGTCGTGCACAGAGGTCACATCTAACAGCATCTTTGACCTTTGAGTAATGCATTGCCTCTTTCATTGAAGGGACTTCTAGGAGCGCATCTTATGCTTATTTCGGTGCGGCTGAGAGGACAGTGGAGACATTGTTAAAAGCATAGATGGGGATTATACTAATGGTTTGGGAGATGAATAACAAAAAGAGTCTGGATAAGATAGGCGGACTGCTTGAGAGGGTAGCAGCAAAGAGTGTGCCCTTCCTGGACCAATGTTCTGAAACCAAATTACTTGCATATTCTGATATTGTGCAGGCACACAAGAAGTACAGAGACCTTGCAAAACAGGCTTTTTCTGGGACAGAAGAAATTCTCAAATCAGGTCCCAATTGCCGTAAGGGAATAGAAACCATCAAATCCACATTGAAGCGGAAGAAGTTATCATCAGATTTAGTGACCGCTCTAACGGATCTAAGAACATCCTACCTAGAGGAGATTCTCAGACCTGCAGTTCGAGGATACTTGACCGAGGGTAAGGTACCACGAGGTAACATAGAGGACCTCTACGAGAAAGTGTTTAGATTAGATGGATTGATTGAAGTTGGTCAATTCTTTAAACGCGTAGACTCACTCTGATGATTCTCATGGAACATCATTTGTTGGGTCATCATCATCGCCGATTGCAAGTACTAATTTTGTATCATCTACAATCCAGGCCAATCCAAGGCGTACAAAGTCCTCAGCCCATTGTGTCATTATTGCTGGAGAAACCCCCATGGATCTTGCAACTTCTCGAATTGTTATCTCCTTGCTATCTTCTAGAATACGAAAAGCCCTTGTCTTCTCAGTGCTATCCATTAGGTCAAAATAGCCCGAGAGTCTTTGTTCAGTGTTCTCGACCTTTTTCTTCATCACTTCATAATCTTTCTTGAAACGTTCATCACTAGCTGCAAGTCGCTCTACCTCAGCGCGGGTTCTCTCAAGCTCTCGCATCGTGTCTCCGGACTCAAGCGAACGAACTCTTGCTCTTAACTCTTCCATCTCTTCGAGTCGTTCATTTGTGCTTCCAGCTTCAGCCTCAAGTTCCGAGATTTTCTCGCTATAATCGCCAGCTTGAATCTCTTTCTTGGATACATCAGAGCGCAACTGAGCTACCAAATCCTCGGATGTTTTGAGTTGAGTTTCAGTTTCTGCAATACGCTTCTGCAGTATCTCTCCTTCTGTCTGCAATGCTGTCACATTCTGACGAAGCTCTGTTACTACAGAAATATCAGCAACAGGTGAAGCTTTGAGTGACTCGTATGCATCTTCTAGACTTTCATTCCGGACCTTTGTCGATGCTAGATTGGTCTGAAGTGAAAGAATCTCAGCCTCACGATTCTCAACCTTCTGAAGAGCCAAATTGAGTTCATTCTGAAGTCCTTCTGCCTTTCGGTTTAGTTCTGTTAGCTGCTGCTCTACTTCTTTGGGTACTTCTACACGTGGCTTCATACTTAGTTCCTTGGTCAGGAACTCCATCTCTGTGCTCGTTCGCTGAGTATAATCCTCTGTACTAGCCTTGAGATTGGACAGTTCGTCTATTGTTAAGCTGAGAACATCCTTGAATGCATCTGTTATCTCACGTATTTTTTCTATGATGGGAGCAGACATTTCACTACTAAGACTCTCTTCCATTGGAGTGAATTGTTTTTCGACTACTTCCTTAAGAGTTGTATTCACAAAGGTGACATGAAGATTCGTCTTGGCACTTCTCTTACTGTCATCGATGACAGCATTTCTAACAGAAACTAGGTTTCCCTTGAGGGATACAAGGAATGAGAGAACTACTGGAATCAAGTCTCGTTCAATTCTGTCAATGGAGCTTTCAACTTGTGTAACATTGCGTTCGAGAAGATTCATGCTATCACGCAGACGCTCGATGCTCTTCTCAATGCCCATACGTCGTCGAACCTGATCTGCAGTCGCAACCTTCAGCAAGTCACTTGATACTCTGCCAGAATCCACGAGATCCTTGCGCATGTCATCATCGACACCTAACTCATCCAGGAGCTTGTCAACAACCTCCTCATGGTCGTCCTTAGAGAAATCTTTCTCGTCTCTCGACATGAGATAACCTCGTTTATCAGTACAGTCTTGGGAGCTAGGAAAACACACATCTTGATAACACATAAATCTATTCGATTTGGGTCCGAGGAGTAAAGAGATTATTGGAGACATCATTTTGAGACTTTTAGTGGAGATGCAGGCTAACATACAGAACCGCGGAACAACAAAGATACGCGATGGCAAAATGGTGTGGCATCTTCTAACCGATATGGACAACCAATTTGTTGAGGGCCTTGATGTTTTTCCACCAGCACGCGTTCTAGATAAGGCAGAGAGCAATATGGTGGCGGTGATAAAGATTCCAGATTTGAATCCTGGAGAGAGCTTCTCTCCGACAGTCATATTGCGTATTGATACTATTACTCGTGATTGGCTAATGGAGCCATTACCTGTCCCTGAAAATGATCTGCGAAGCCTGAGAGGAATATATTGCTCCATGCAGCGATATTGGGAAATTGAGGATTCAATAGTTCAGGAGTTGTCCGAGCGCATTGCTGAGAACAGTGGAAATGACGAAGCCTATGCTCGGTTAGCCCTCCAAGTTGTGAGGGAGAGAGTGAAGCTAAAGACGCATTTGGATGTTAGATTAGGAGCAGCAGAAGCTGCTAAGTTGAAGGAAGGAGACTGTGACGAACATGCGGATTTATTCATCGCATTAACACGAACGGTCAAGATTCCTTCAAGGCGTGTCGTAGGTCACTTCTTTCGAGGAAGGGATGAACCCGAACCTCATGCTTGGTGTGAGGTTTATCTTGAGGATAAAGGCTGGATACCAGTTGACCCTGCTCTTGGTCGATTTGGTTCATTAAGTGAAAACTACTTCTCCAGAATTCGGGAAGGATTAGTATCAGAACGCCCTACCATCCAAGTAATGATGAATCGTTCAAATTCAGAACCAGTGAACATTGAAGAACATGTCAACATGCGAGTTATAGTGAACGGAGATTCCTAAATACCTGAGAGCATTTCGGATGCATGTAGTCTTACGAACATTTCCGCACCGAAGTGCCACGATGAATGTGTATCAAAGATACAGCATCGTACATTGGGTAAGAGTGGTGCGTCGAGTGCAGAACGAAGTGTAGAAGCAAGATGATGGGACATCATCTCTCCATATGCTGCAATCTGGGGAATGGCTGTCAAGAATCTCTGAGGTGTTGTTTCAAGTTTTCCTGGTTTATAATCACAGACATGAATTACCTCATCAACAATCCGAATGAGATCAATATGACCTGACAGATTGTACCTATGGGACCAGACTGGAATCTCAATAGCAATTGAGCTGGGGTCAGTTCTCAGAAAATCAGCAACTATTGCATGGTCTGCCCGGTATGAATTATCCTGTCGGGCTCGATGAAGATTTCGAATATGGTTAACAATTTCATGATTAATATCAGTATGAAGAGCACCTGTTCGTTCCAGCCTCTTTCGGAAGTTCACCTTTGCCGCTTTTGACATCTGCTTCAATCGCAGTTTTGATGCTTTAACATAGAAGGGATTTGTAAAAGGATCTTCAGGTAATTTCCCTGAAGATACTGTGAATAGATGAGCCCATAGTGAGGCTGAGTCTCCAGTATCCTTCCCAATTCTTTCATGATTCGTTCTATTCCATTGGAATCCATATGCAACCTTTCCATGTTTAAATTCTCGACGGACTATCTCAAAGTTATTGTCATTCATTCCCCTTCACTCATGCTTCATGAGCCAATCTTTTTAATGCACCGAAACTCAGTTGTAGATGGTGGTCATGAATGACATTTGCATTTGTTGTGTATTATCGTTTCATGAAGATGACCCCTGAAGAGGCAGGTAAGGCAAGGGAGTTCTGGTCCGAGTTCTCTAGTAAGGACTGGCCAGAGGACCTCAAGATCATCGGAGATTATCGTTACGCTTGGGGTACTGAGTGGAACGGTTTCCTACTTCTTGAAACTGAGAATCCCCAACTGTTCTTTGATTTTTGGTCAAGATTTCGAGACAAAACAAGATGGTACATTGACAACACTCGGACTGTAATTGGGCAGAAAAGAGAATCTGATGAGAAGCCGTTGCTCATCTAGCGGAGTATCGAATTGGCCTGCAGTATGGGCTGACGGTGCATCCTGAGAAGACGAGGATTTGCAGTTAAAAAAGCCTTGAGTC
>DAOWDY010000066.1 GCA_030638785.1 Candidatus Thorarchaeota archaeon | reverse complement strand
TTTCAATGGAAAAGTTGGTGAAGTTGTAGCAGCAGATGGTGTAAATATGATTGATGATGGTACACTCGAAGGCAATTTGGGTACTACTCCCTATGATGATGAAGGTATGAAACCATCTCAGGTTGAAATCATCAAGGATTCAGTTCTGACAGAACTGATGACCAACCGAGAATACGCAGAAAAGCTCGGACAGAGAGTAACGGGCAATGCTCGAGCAGAGACTTATCGGCACCAACCAATTATCCGAATGAGAAATACTTTCTTTGATACGGGTGATTTCTCCAAGGAAGAACTCTTTGAGGGTATTGATTTTGGATACTACTGCGCTGATTTCCGTGGCGGCCAAGCTCATATGAACGCCAGCTTCCAAGTTGGAATCCAGGAAGCATATGAGATTGTGAATGGTGAGATAGGAAAACCAGTAATGGATCTCTCTATCTCTGGAATTGCAACAGATTCCCTCTTCAAGATAGAGGGTATCTCTAAGGACGATTTTCCCTGGGAACTTGGGAGATGTGGAAAAGGGCAGGAAGCATTTGTTGCTGCTGGCGGACCCGATATACGGTTTGCACAAGGTGGTATTACCTTTGGAGGGAAAAATTAGAATGATTGCAAAGAAAGAATTACTTGAACTCTGTAAATACATCGTTAAAGAAGGTAAAAGTCTTGGAGCAGATGCTATAGAGGTTCAAGCAGAAGAATCCAACAATCTAGCATCAAATATAGAAATGGGTCAGGTTAGCAGTGTTGAACTAACATCTGAGAGTGGGATTGCGATTCGAGTCTTTATCGGCAAGAAGATTGGTTCTGCTTTCACAAACATTCCCACCAAGGACGCCACAAAGGAAGCCCTGGAATTAGCTCTTGCAGCTGCTAGAGCAACTACTGAAGACGAAAACTGGAGTTCTCTCCCTGAGCCATCAACATATTCTACGATTGAAGGTCTTTGGGACGAATCAGTTACAAAGGTCGAAGCATCAAGGGTAGCTGAAATTTCCACTGAAATTGTTCAGAAGAGTGTATCAGAACAACCTGGACTTATTGCAGGATTTGGCGGTTCAGGAGCGATTGACATAGTTGCGGCCTATGCTAACAGTAATGGTGTTGAGCATGCTGAGAAAGGTACAGTTGCATTCGTCTATGTGGCTGGTGTAGAACCAATCGAATCTGGAATGACTCCAAGTGTCTTCTCTCTTGATGTTCGTCGTGGAATCGAACTTGAAATTGATCGTGTTGTAGATGAACTTGTATCGACTATACGAATAGTAAAGATCACAGCTCAAGGGAAAAGTGGTAAGCACACCATCATCATGCATCCTTCAGCCTATGGCCAACTCATGCAATTCACCCTGTTTGAGTCCATTCGTGGAGACAATGTTGCAAGAGGAAAATCAAAGATTGGTGACAAGCTTGGAGAAAAGATTGCTTCAGAGTTAATCACCATAGTGGACGACGGTACTGATAGTCGTGGGATAAATGCCTCCGAAGCGGATGATGAAGGTGTTCCACGTCAGAGAACGCCCATCATTGAAAACGGAGTCCTACGTTCGTTCATATGGGACCACTATTGGGCTCAACGGATGGGTGTAAAGAGTACAGGAAATGCAAAACGAAACAAGCGTCAGGGTCTTGTTGAGGTGTCCACATCCAACATCATAGTTGAACCAGGTACACGTGAGTTTGAGGACATTGTTTCTGAGATTGATTACGGATACTATATCCGTGGAGTTCAGGGAGCACATTCCTCAAATCCAGAATCCGGAGATTTCAGTATCGTGGGAAATCCTGCAATTCTTATTGAGAATGGAAAGATGGTTGGGGCAGTACATGGTCTCATGATATCTGGAAATATCTACGATCTACTCAAACAGGTTGTAGAAGTAGCGAAGACACCTCGGAATATGCAGACCGTGATTGCTCCAGAGATTGTCTTCAAGGATGTTGACATCATCACAAAGGAGTGATTGATGGAAGGTTGGAGTCCATACTCCAGCCTACTTTCTTTCTTTTCTAGAATCAGAAAGCATATCTGCTAGACACTAATCTGACAGACTAACATATGAGGTCGCGTCATGTATAAGAAACTGTTATTGATCATACTTGTTCTATCGACTCTTCAAGTTCCAGTGGGCGCTGTCACCTCATCAAACACCACCACTACAACTCCTATGACTTCATCTCCACTAATTGATTCAATGTTAAGCATGGAGCTTGCAATACACCACACTTCTGCAATCCTGGCCGATAGCAACGGGGTAAGCACCGTTTTGAGATTTCAGGATGACCTCTCACCTAAGGAAATAGAGTTTGCTGAATCATTAGGAGTTCAATTCAATCGACGGGGTGGAGAAGTAGTTCATGTTGGAGCAGTCTATCTAGCTATAGTATCAAGCATATCTTCTCTGAAGAGCCTTGATTCGCTAGGTCTCGTTCAAGCTTCCTCGGGATCAAAACAATTCTACCCCGCCTTGCCCTCTTCAGTTCCATCGATTGGTGTACCTGATGTCTGGAACAATCTTGAGAAGAACAACCAAGCAATTGATGGTACTGGAACCCGTGTAGCAGTAATTGATACAGGCGCTGCTTGGCTTCACCCATCACTCTGGCGGGCAAGTACAGATGAACTCTCTGTGATTCCAAGTGGGCCTGATTTTTTCGTCGATCTTGATGAAGATCTTATCGCTGATTCTAATGAGGGTCCAATCAACACAGTCCAAGGCCAGACGGGTGCTGTAATCAATTATTATGAAGACTACATGTTCATCGATGTCGATGATAATGGAGTCTTTGAATACGCTGAAGGAGATCGATGGATAGGTGGAATCGATGCAAACGATGATGGTGATATATCTCTAAATACTGAGAAGGTTGTTCTCTTAGGAGAATCAAAAGTAGCAGTCTTTTACGACCAATATACTGGCAATGTGTATGTTCGAGGAGTGAATCTAACTTCCGCATCTAACGTTGGCGATACAAATGGACATGGAACACACGTATCATCAACAATAGCTGGAGGCCAGCCCGGGATGACCGCCTATGTGGGGGTTGCCCCAGGAGCGGATTTGATAATAATTCGTAGCACTCTTGATTCTGCCGCAGTGCTTGATGGTATTGCCTTTGCAGTTGAGAATGATGCTGATGTCATCAATATGTCCTTCTCAAGTTATCTCGGATTCCTAGATGGTACTGACATTGAGGACATAGCTATTAGTGAGGCAATGCTCGGTAATGGAGTCATCTCTACACTTGCTGCTGGAAACCTAGGTGGTCGCCCTAAACATGCCAGATTCGAGTCACCTACAGGTGGGAATGGGAGTGCAATATTATCTGTAAATAATCCCCCTGATTATTCCTTTTTGAGTCTTCTATGGCGAAGCAGTGACAATGATGAACATATAATTCTGTCACCGCCTAGTGGAGAGGACATTGACCTTGGTGCTTTCGGTGAAATTTTAGGAACTCCTCAGCTCCTTGAAAATGATAATCTCACAGCATATGTGTTCCCAGACGTAAGTATCAAGGGTCTCAATCGGCTTGTCATTCAGATATCAGAAGAAAATCATGAATGGGACAGAGGATCATGGACTATCACAGTCAACAATCCGAATGGAGAAAGAGTCTGGATTGACGGGTATGCTTGGGATAACACTTGGGGAGGTACAGCAATGCGGTTCACATCAAGTGTTGACAATACTCGGACTATAAGTTCCCCCGGTACTGCAGATCTTGGAGTGACAGTTGCTTCTTACAATGAAGTTACAATGGACTTGAGTGCATCATCGAGTGTAGGCCCCCGTGTTGACGGAGTTGTAAAGCCCAATGTTGCTGCACCCGGCGATTCGATCCGTGCAGCCTTTAATAGTGTAAATTCTCTTTGGGTTTCTAGGTCAGGAACCAGTATGGCCGCACCTCACGCTGCAGGTGTTGTTGCATTAATTAGGCAGGCTGCCGGGGAGGTTGATGGTTGGAGTACACTCTCTGCTCTCTATCAAGGTGCTGGTGGTCCAAATGGGCATTATAGCCCTGCATCAACTAGATGGGGATTTGGGTTATGTGATCCTCAATGGTCTGTCCAACACTTGTTAATTCCAGTGTTTGGTCCTATTTACTGGGATGGCATTCCATCAACGAATGTTGATCTAGAAAACACCTCTCTTGATGCAGGATTGGATATTCTCAATGTAAAGACGTATTTGGCTCAAAATAATACTTGGATTCAAGTTGGGATGCGCGGTGAAACAAATTTCAATACAGATGACGAATTAATTATTAATTGGGATCGAGATGCTTCAATGGCTACAGGTGAAGCAGGAGTCGATATGAGAATAATTCTAACTTCAGGCACTGCAAATATCTACGAATGGTCCGGAAGTACCTTTGAGCTATCTGGTGAAGCTAGTTGGTCAAATGAATCCTCGGCAGTGTTTCTCTCCGTAGAAAAAGAACTGTCTGATCCTCATGGGCGATTTGTTGTAAGTACTAGCAATTTAACATATAGCGAACTTGATACAACAAGTACAATTGTGCTTACTAATTTGTGGAGTCCTATTATTAGCTCTCTTGATATCACATCTCAGAGTACAACCTTTACCCTCAGTGCAACAATTACAGACAAAGATACAGAAACAAGTCACCTCGAAACCAGTCTGAGCATAATTGATGGCGGATTGAATGTTCTTCAATATGATGCCCAAGATGGAGAGGTTTCCATTGGCATCACTTATGATACCGACGACTATCAGACCACCGATATAGTTTCATTGTTAATATCGGTGTCCGATGGCGATGTTGATCTTGCTCTTCCTCCGATGATGCTGTCTGGTGGAGTTGCTCTAATATTGAGCTTTGTTGAAACGAGTCTTGATCAATCAATAGTCCGTGTAGGCCCGCTCATTTCTGAACGAATTACTGGACGAATCGTAATTGAAGGTCATCTACTTGCTGAGGAAGTCCGACTATCCTTCCAGGGAATTGTGGGTTTAGAATACAATCTGACTCTGAATGGCGTTGAGGGAGTTTACGAATTTGATATATCTCCTTCAGGAATGGCGGCTGATACATACAATGTCTACACTATTGCAATCGCAAAAGTTGGAGGTGAGCTATCCGAATTTGTTGATTCCCTTATGATTGTGCAAGACTATTCCATTGTAATCCTTATAGGGGGAGTTGGACTCGGTGTTTTGGTGATTATCTACCTTGGACCCAAGATACTAGCTAGGTCAAAGTCGGAGGAATAGTCAATGAAAGTTGTTGTTATCGGATACGGTCCCGGTGGTGTCGCAGCAGCTACTGCCGCTCGAGCTTTCGATTCCAACTCAGAGGTAATAATCTATACCGGTGAAACTATTGATGCCCATCAAAAGCCAGGAGCGTCACTTGCACTTGAATACCCTAATACAAAGGATCTCACGATACCCGAATGGTCATTCAAGGCATTAACTGAGAAGCGGATTGAAGTTGTATCTGGTGTTGAGGTAACTAGCATAGACATTGCGAATCAAACTCTTTCTGGTCAAAATGCAAAGGGTGGTAAGTTCGATAATTCATATGATAAGCTTGTACTTGCAACAGGTGGACTTCCTTCTATTCCATCTCTACCCGGAACTGAACTCAAAGGTGTCTATACAATCCAGAATATGGCCGACACGACAATAATTGGATCCAATCTATCTACAATGAAAAGGGTGGTTGTCGTGGGTGCGGGATTCAGTGGATTAGAAGTTGCTGAACGACTCCTGACAATGGGAAAGGAAGTTCACATGATTGTCCGCTCTAGACTGATGCGCAGTCAACTTGAGGAACCAATGAGTGATGAGCTTTCATCAAGACTACCAGAAAGCTTGGTAGTTCATCAGGGTGTATCACCAGGTTCTGTTGTGGGAACTAGTCAAGCAACCGGAATCACACTTAATGGTGAAACACTTGAGGCAGATGCAGTTCTCTTCATGACTGGCGTGAAGCCAAACACCCGCTTGGCTGAACAAATGGGCTTAGAGATAGGTGACCTTGGAGGTATCAAGATAAACAAAGGGATGGAGACCTCAACGCCTGGGATCTATGCTGTCGGCGATTGTGTTGAAATGTATGACACATTGACAGAACAACCCGTTTTATTGCCAATAGGTAGTGTTGCTGCACGAGCGGGTCGACAGGCAGGAGTTGCTGCTGTCGGTGGAAAGAAGATCTATGAAGATACTGCTCTTCGATTCCAATATGATCGAATATTCGGAACTGACATTGTGTGTGTTGGGAATTCATCAGTAACCGCCAATAGTGTTGGGATTGAAACAAAGGTTTCATATCTTGAGGATTCTGCTGAGTTTTCCAAAGTCGCACTTGTAATGGATAATGATGGTAGACTAATTGGAGGTCAAGTACTAACCTCACGTCAGGGCGCACGACTGGGTTATCAGATTCTTGAACGTGTTGAATCAGGAGCTGTTATTTCCGAGCGTCCTCTTCTCGAACCCAGACACAAGCGCATGAAGGATCTTATTGAACAGACTTTAGGACCTATTCAATAGCAGGCGGGGCTGTATCATTCTCCCATTCAGGGGACCATTCTTTCTCAACCTTAGGACGAATCTTTTTACCTTTCCCAAACTTGAGTATTCCCACGTATGCAAGTGCAATCCCAACGATTGCTAGCAAACTGTACATAACACCCATCAGGAAATCATCCTCTACCGCAGGAACAGGGACAAGAAATGTCTTGACATAATCTCGGGTATTCCCAGCTGAATCTGAGGCTACGATGGATAATTCATAGAAGCCTCCATTATCTAATTCAAATTCAAGGTAATACTTGTACCCAAGGGACTCAACAACTGCTGTAGGAATTATTGTCCCAACAGAATTTCTGAGGGTTATTTCAACAGTATCGAGATCCTCATCGAAGATATATGCTGTGAAGTTAGCAGGGTCTCCAATGGCTCCATATTCCAGTTTGACATCATAGATCCTCGGTTCTGAGGGAAAGATTGCCTCTGCAACATTTTTCAGAAGTCTTAGGTTATCTGCACCCAATCTGATTGCATCATAGATTGTTGTATCAAAGAGCATTGACCCATCTGAGAGAGCTATAACCTTCCCCTCTCCTACATCTACTGCCGCAAGCAATGCATGAGTCTTTGCAGCATCAGTCCAGATTAAGCCCTCTGCTCCAGCAACGGAGGGATCCACGGTGAGTGTTCCTCCATTCAAAATGAAGATGTTGCGGACTCCCTGTGTAAGAGTGCTATTCTCCACAGCACCCCCAGCGTCAGCACCATATACCTCGCCATTATCATTACCAATCCAATTCTCTTCACATTGAATCCCATATGGTTCAAGAATCTGGTTATACGATTCAAAGGAGAATGCTGCTATATTGTTCGCAGTATCAAATCCTTCTGATAGAATTAGGAGGATTCCACCGTCATTGACGTATTCCTGAATAGTGTTAATTTCCACAGCAGAATATTCATCCTCCGTATCCATTATCATTAGTACTTCTGATGTGGCTAATGCTGCAGAATCTATTGGTCTGATTGCAAGGGGGTCGATCCAATTTGCAGGATACGGTGTTACTACCATTCCCTGTTCACGCAGATAATCTCCAAAGTATCGGAAATAGTCTGGGTCATCAGGATCTTCGTCTGAATGGTGAGCCATGTCTACTAAAACACGACCTCCATACTCTGTTATGAGTAGATTCAATTCTATTGATGAAATAACTTGGTTATTTCTTATCATGTTGAGAGAGCCTGTATATGTCCCTAAAGCAGAGAGGGGAAGGTTTTCAGGAACTTGGAGACCAATGCTGAAGAAGCTATGTCCAACAGGAATGTATGCTTGCTCTCCCACAATGATGAAATCAGTAGCATTTCCAGTTACTTCAAGGTTAACTGAACCTCTGTTGACCGTCGAAACAACTGTAATGTTCTGAGGGTTTCTACTGTCCCCTATGATGAATACTTGGTCACTCCCTGGTAGTGTTGGATATCGCAGAGGGGACATGATTGTAATGACGCCAGATGTATTGGTATACAATTCTGATGATCTTGTTACGTTAGCTAGACCAAATCCTTGCTCCATTGGATCCACACCAAGGTCTGTAGCACCTGACATCAAGAATGCCTTGACCTCAACTGGTGTGATCCCTGGATGTTTGTCTATCATTAGCGCAGCCAATCCTGCAATTTGTGGACTTGAAGCAGATGTGCCTGACCACAGCGTATAAGGAGCGGTGAATTGGGTCACGTTGTAGGGTATGTACTCGAATGGGTCAGATGTTTCAGATCTGCCAGAGAGCACGAAATATCCTGGTGCAAGAATGTCAGGTTTTGCAAAATTGCCATTGGGATCAGTTCGCTCACGAGACACAGGACCTCTGCTACTGAATGAAACTATGTCGATTGATCCAATTGATGCACCAACTGTAATCGCATCAATGACAACTCCTGGAGCTGTGATTGATTCTGTCGCGGGACCAGAGTTACCAGCTGCAACTACTACAATAATACCAGAATTAATCGCTGATTCAACCGCTTGCACAGAAGGTTCAGGATAGAAAGGATCATCTGGCCATTCTCCGCCCAGACTCAGACTAATGATGTCGACACCACTAGTTATTGCGAATTCCACACCCTGCGCAATGACTGCATCATCTGCGGCCCCTTCAGAGGCTACTGCCGTTATGCTAAGAAGGTCTGCTCCTGGAGC
>DAOWDY010000127.1 GCA_030638785.1 Candidatus Thorarchaeota archaeon | reverse complement strand
GATTGCGGACATCTTTGCTGTGAATAAATCTGATCTCATTGGAGCAGACCGGAAAGTTGCAGAGATTAACGTCATGCTTGATACAGACCCAAATATGGGTGATTGGCGGCCTCCAGTAGTACTCACTAATGCTAGAACAGGCGAGGGAATATCAGAACTTGTGGACAAGATTGAGGAACACCACACGTACCTGATAGATTCCAGTCAATTAGAACAGCGAGGATTGCGTCGCAGCAGAGAGGAGCTTGAACAGCTTATGGAATACAAGCTCACTCGAGAACTTCTTACAAGTCTTCGTGGCAGTCCAACTTATGATAAAGCCATCAAAATGATCGCGTCTAGAAAAGAAGATCCCTATACTGTTGCAGAACGACTCATCACTGAATTCCTCGTGGAATGCGGGAAAAGAAATCAAAATGAGTCCAAAGAATAATGAGATATCGATATCATTAGATGCTTCATTTACAGGAAGAAAAAAGAGAGTGGAAGGGGTTTCGAGAACCCCTTCATACCGATTCAGTAGAAGAGAAATCTTTCCACTTTTATCTGCGTTTCATCAATACGATGACTACGACTAACACAACAATTCCTACTGCTGCAATCCCTGCGTAAAGAAGGAGGTTGTCAGCAGGAGGAGCTGTAGTTGGAGTTGTAGTTGTGGGTGATGGAATATTCAAACTAAGTGTTGTTGGAGTATTTCCACCAACCTTGAAATGACCATCATCACCAGTGTTGTCGAATAGAGCCAGATAGAATGATATCGGAGTGTCTTCCTCGAAGACAACATCATCATCGCTATTGCTTGTATCTAAGGCTCGCTTGAACTCAACATGCCAAGCATCACCATCATGAATAGATTCAGCTAGGACATCGCCACGACTTCCAGTGGGAGCTACGGTCTTGTAACCATTTACGAAATCACTCACTGATGTTGCATTTACACCACCAGACCAACTAATTACAGCGCCTTCATTATCCCAGTATGGACGATCATCGTCACTGAATGATGATACTGCGGAGACATTCCCTAATGCAGTTGTGATAGCTGAAGCATTTTCTGCCTGAGCTACAACAGAGTTGTCTGAATAACCTCCAGCTGTCTTCGCATCACTGTGTCTTCCAGATCCATCCCAATACTTGTCATCAACCCAACCACCCACTGCTGTGCGTGAAGCTTTCCAATGCCATACATCAAAAAGCTTGGTATCAGCTGTTCCAGGATCGTGACCACAGACTATGCTTGCGTCATCAACCCCCCAACTAAAGGCAATACGATCTTCATTGCCTCCTACATTGGACCAAGATGTCCCGTTATATGACCAGCCCTTGCGTGTGTTACTTTTTGTATCGTCGTCCCAAGTTGCATAAAGGTACAGATATGTTCCATCACTTAATGCCTTCAATGATACGTCTACACCCGATCCGTCTACATCGGTCGCGGTGAGAGCTTCTGCAGTAGCCCATGCCGCTTCTGCTGCATCCCCATCCAGAGTAATTGTGTCTGTAGTGTAAGATGCAGTTAGGGTTGTTGTTGACTGGGCTGCAATGTTTTGAGCAGCAAAGAGAACTGTCAGACAGAACCCAAGAACGAATAGTATACTATATAGTTTCCTTGTTTTCAAATGCGATACCTCGTAAATATTTACGATATATTGCCAAAATTGGCTCTATGTTCACAATAGAAATCACAATTAAGCACCTATCACAAGTGAACTATAGTTCCAATTTGGATATAGGTAATTCTTCCTCTTTTGATATCAAGATAATTGCTATTCTGAAATCCCTGCAGAAGACCTCAGAAGTAAGGGTGCGTAATTGTTATTGTATTTCTTTTACGTCCCAATAGGCATATGTAGAGCAAATGTAGCGATTAGATGTTGAACTATGAAAGAAAAGAAAGACCTCTCCAAGAGTAATGAGGAGTGGGATAAATCAACGGTCAAGAAGACCTTGGAGCGATTTCCTGAAAGAGAAGAGGAATTTGCAACAATTTCAGGAATTCCCTTGAAACGACTCTATACACCAGCGGATATTGATGACACACATTATCTCGAACGCTTAGGATACCCTGGTCAGTACCCTTACACCCGTGGAGTCCAACCCACAATGTATCGCGGACGCTTCTGGACCATGAGGCAGTACAGCGGATTTGCTACAGCGAAGGAAACTAACGAGAGATTTAGGTTCCTGCTGGAACAAGGGCAGACCGGAGTCTCTGTTGCATTTGATCTTCCCACACAGATAGGGTATGATTCAGACCATCCACTGGCTCATGGTGAAGTAGGAAAAGTAGGCGTAGCAATTGACTCTCTTGCAGACATGGAAGTTCTTTTCGATTCTATTCCCCTTGATACAGTCAGCACATCAATGACCATCAATGCCCCAGCGGCAGTTCTCCTAGCCATGTACATAGCAGTAGCAGAGAAACAGGGGGTACCAATGGAAAAGCTTAGAGGAACAACACAGAATGATATTCTAAAGGAATACGCAGCAAGAGGCACATACATCTATCCACCCAAACCCTCTATGCGGCTGACCACTGATATCTTCAAGTTTTGTTCAGAAAAGATGCCTCTATGGAATACGATCTCGATTTCAGGGTATCATCTGCGCGAAGCTGGATCCACCGCAGTTCAAGAAGTCGCATTCACTCTTGCAGATGGCATTGCATATGTTGAAGCAGCGATAAAAAGCGGCTTAGATGTTGATGGATTCGCTTCGCGTCTGTCTTTCTTCTTTGGTAGTCACTCTGATTTTCTGGAGGAGATTGCCAAATTCAGAGCAGCTCGAAGAATGTGGGCTCATATAATGCGGGAACGATTCAAGGCTAAGAAAGATAATTCTTGCAGGATGAGATTCCATACACAAACTGCTGGGTGCACATTGACAGCTCAACAACCTGATAATAACATCGTGCGCGTTACATTGCAAGCTTTGCAGGCTGTTCTTGGAGGTACGCAATCATTGCACACAAATTCACGAGATGAGGCATTATCGCTTCCGACTCAAGAGGCTGTTCAGATTGCGCTTCGGACACAACAGATTATCGCATATGAATCCGGAGTTGGCGATACAATAGACCCATTGGCTGGTTCATATTATATTGAGAGTCTTACAGATGAGATTGAGAAACGAGCGATGGACTATATCGATAGGATAGACAAGATGGGAGGAGCTCCTTCAGCAATAGAACAGGGATTCATACAGAAAGAGATCCATATTGCTGCATATGAGTTCCAGAAAAATGTCGACCAGAAAAAACGAGTAGTTGTTGGAGTCAATAAATTCACTGTTGATGTGGAACAGACCTTCGATTACCTTCGAGTTGATCCAACCATGGAAACGGAACAGGTTGATAGACTGAAAAACGTAAAGGTAAGTCGCAATCAAAGCAAAGTTGAACCTGCATTGGCTGCATTGAAGAAGGGTGCTGAAGGAGATGACAATCTTATGTCATTGATACTTGACGCAGTTAGAGTTTATGCCACTCTGGGTGAGATATGCGATGTACTTAGGGATGTATTCGGTGAATACATATCGCCAGACATTCTATGAGGTGAATAGAAGTGGGTGTAGAGAAGATAGATCATATTGGAATCGCAGTTAGGAGCATTGAGGAAGCATTGCCTTACTACCGAGATGTCTTAGGTCTCAAATACACAGGAACTGAGGTTGTTGAGGAACAGAAAGTTCGTGTTGCGTTTCTTGAGATTGGGGAGAGTCATATCGAGCTTCTTGAACCGACATCCGATGATAGTCCCATTGCAGGCTTTCTTGAGAAACGTGGTGGTGGTATTCACCATATAGCAGTTCGAGTGGATGACATAAATGAAAATCTGGCCCTGCATCGTGAGAAGGAAGTACGGACCATTGACAATGAACCACGAAAAGGTGCTCACGATATGAAAATTGCGTTCATACACCCTAAATCAACCTCCGGTGTATTATTGGAACTATGCCAAGAACCGGAAGAAACGCATTAAATCAGTGGTTCTCTAACTTACATGAGACTTATTTGAATAGTTTGCCATTGTATAGGAGTGGAGGTACATACGGGTGTCTGAAGAGGAGCTCACCCATTTTGACCATTACAGACGAGCGAAGAGTCATGAAAAGAGTGGACGCTATGAAGAGGCGCTCAAGGCATACAATACCGCTTTAGAAATTAATCGCGAATACGCTCACGCTTGGTACTACAAAGGCAAGCTTCACTATCAACTAGGACATTACAGTGAGTGTGTTGAGTGTGCTGAGAAAGCTTTGAAGCTGGCACCAGACTGGGCTGATCATTGCAATAAGATGTTGGCTGACGCCAAGTCCCGGATAGCTAGCTAGTCACATTCTTGACAATCTCTTCGATTGCATCTGCAACGTAAAGAGTATCATCTCTGCTAACCATACGGTTTAGCACTAATCTAGTCTTAGTACCGTAAGCACCATATACCAGAACTCCGCGGTCCTTGAGTAACACTGAGAACTCATTTGCGGATATCCCAAGGTTTTCCGGAAATACAAACACGATGTTCGTGTCTGGCTTTACTACTGAAAGTTGTGAGATTTGCAAAAGGCGTTCATAAAGTAAGGTTGCATTTTGGTGATCTTCTTGAAGCCGATCTACCATTTTCTCTAATGCAATAATCCCTGGGGCAGCAATGATTCCTGCTTGCCGCATCCCTCCACCCATCTTCTTTCGTATTCTGTGAGCCTCGTGAATGAACTCCTCAGTTCCTGCAATAATTGAACCTACTGGTGCTGACAATCCTTTGCTTAGACATATCTGTACACTATCTACATCTTTCACTAATTTCTCAACAGTAATATTCTGAGCAACTGCGGAATTGAATAATCTAGCACCATCAACATGGATTCTGAGTTCGAGTTCTCTTGCGGTTTCTGATAGCTTTCTTGTCTGTTCAAGAGTAACAATCGCGCCTCCCGAAAAACTATGAGTGTTTTCAATAACTACCAGAGAGGTCTTTGCATAATGTGGATTATCAGGGCTGACGGCTTCCCGAAGAGTTTCTGGTGTAATGTACCCTCTAACTCCTTCAACTGGCTTTGGATATAATCCGCCCATCGAAGCCATCGCTCCTCCTTCATAGACGTATGCATGTGAGTGATTTTCAACAACAACCTCATCTCCCCTTCTAGTTTGAGCAAAGAAAGAGATCAGATTGCCCTGAGTACCGGAAGTAACAAGCAGCGCTTTCTCCTTTCCAAGGAGTATAGCTGCCTTGTCTTGAAGTTCATTGACTACCTCATCTTCTCCAGCAACGTCATCTCCGAACCGGTTGTTCTTGTGAGCTTCAACAATACTCTGGATCATTTCATCCGTGGGAAGTGTAAACGTATCACTTCGGACGTCAATCTTCTTCATATCTAAGGCAAGCACTGTAATCCGCTTTAGGTTTGTGGATTATACAGTTAGGACTGATCAAAGGTGAAATCTTCTCATCATGCTTCTGTTAATTCTTTGTAACTTCAAACAATTACAATGCGTAGTGGAAGATATAGACGAGAAAGGATAGGATATCACGTATTTTCCAATTTATTCTCCAAAATAGATTTGGTTTGCTCTCATCACGATTTCTTCATCAGCAGGAAAAACTAATGGAATTGCCCGATATTCAGCAGAGCATGGGTTGCTATTAGCTACATGGAAAACAATTCGAGGTTTACCTGAATCTTTGTTATGCTCAATTTCTACAACATAACTCATTGTGGTTACTAGATTACCAGAAGCATCAGGATGACGACATAGACTACTCTGTCCATGTGTATCTCCGTGGTCTCTTAGAAGGGAGAATGTATCTTTGATTGAATTTGCTTGCCTTAGAAGATCGTATCCCCGTTCAACACGCTTGACGGAGGACTCGTAGATTTCTGAATCCTCTCTCTCAGCTTTAAAATCATCATCGGTGTCCAGCATGATGTGATGGCTAGTGCGTAGCACTTTTCGCTGTGACCATTCCATTGAGTGTTCTTTCCCTGCAATCTCGATGACAAGCAAACTATCGATATCTGCCAGTACAAGATTTCCCCATTGATGCTTTCTACCCTGTTTCAGATGTTCTACAACAAGTCTAAGTCCGTCTTCAGCATCTTTAGCAAACATCAGTATCTGCTCAGTGAGAAGATGATACGATGGATCATTGGTATTCCTCACGTGAGTGTTTGCAACAGTAAGACCATAACGATTAACCCCTAAGGCGAGACCTGCACTCTGTCCTGTGACAGCATTAATTCCACGAACTCCGAAGGAATCGACATCGTATACTAATTGGTCCTTATGGTCCTGAACAGCAAGATCCCTATTCTTAAACAATAGAGTCCTTTTTTCATCAGGTAGAATTAAAGCTCCCGCAAGGCTGGGCATGTCAATCCCTCGCTAGAATACCGCAATGTCCGCATAATATAAGTAAATTCTGAATGGATGGTATCCTGTGACTTTCAATTGTGTCCATTGATAGAAGGCGGATTCATCTGGTGATCGATAGAACAAAAATAATACGTGCATTAAACACAACAGTTCTACAACCTGAAGTATACGTTGAGTCAGAAATTGATTCCACAAATTTGTATGCAAAGAGACTGCTCCAAGATGGGTTAGAAACTGATGCAGTAGTTATCGCTGAGAGACAGATTTCTGGAAGTGGACGGTCCAATCGGACTTGGCATTCTCCACTAGGAGGGCTCTACATGTCTATAGTTCTTCAGAATAGAAAAGGTTCCCTCATTTCTCCACTTTACAGTTTTGTACTAGCCATCTCCGCGGCTGACGTTCTGGAAAGAATGACTTCTCTTGTGATTGACCTGAAATGGCCGAACGATCTTCATATATCTGGAAAGAAGATCGGAGGTATCTTGTCAGAGCTCGTAACAGATGATCCAGAAAGACCCGCAATTATACTAGGTATTGGAATCAATCTGAATGAAGACATATCCGGATTTCCTGATGAACTGCAGAATGTAGCAACCTCCATCCTAACAGAAACAGGAAAGACAGTGGAATACGAACTTGTTGTAAGTGAGATAATCAATTCTATCGATACGTGGTTGATTCGAGACCCAGACCTTGAACTGGTGATAAACGAATATCGATCAAAGTGTACATCAATCGGAAAACATGTTTCGGTTCATCTAGGACAGACTTCTTTTACTGGCACTGTACTTGATGTCGTTGAGCAGGGTTCTCTCCTGGTACGTGATACATCCGGAAGGGAGGTTCTAATATCCGCAGGTGAGGTATTCCATCTTGAAGGAGGATGAATGAAATGGACCCCTTTGTAATCAAAGTGCCAGTTGAACAACTTGATGAATTGAGAGTGGCAATTCTAGATGATGACAATACTCATCCAGTCAGAACAACTAACAAGTATGAGGCCTTTAGGTTCCATTTTGCTGGGGGCAATATCATTGGGTATACATCCGGCAAGGTTGTAGCTAATAATCCTGAAACGGTTGGAATTCTCAAAAGGGCTGCCCAATCATTGGAGCAAGTGACCGATACTACAATTACACTAGGTTCCGATGAAACTGGAAAAGGCGAATGGTTGGGCCCCCTCACAGTGGCTGCAGTCGGTTTGAACGAAGAACAAGCTGCATACTTACGAAGTATTGGCGTTATGGATAGCAAGGATATTTCCCCAAGAATGATTGGTGAGCTGGCTTATGAGATTGAGGACAACTCGATTGCGGTTGCTACTGTGCTAGTTTCCCCAATTACCTTTGAACAAAGACTCCGAGAACTTCATGAAGAGGGAAAGAATCTCAATGACTTACTTGTATGGGGTCATGTTAAGGTACTCGAAGAGGCGCATGATAAAATCAAATCAGATGGTGATCTTCGAATCATCGTTGATGAATTTGCAGCTGAGAAGACTGAAGAAATGATTGGGAGGGTATTCGATTTAGACCGAGTCGAACTTGTTCAGATGCATAGGGCTGAAGTTATGACAGCAGTCGCTGCAGCAAGTATCATGGCTCGAGACTTACGGGATGACTGGATTGACAAGAAATCTGGTGACTTAGGCTATGAACTTGAGGGAATGACAATCTCTGAAGCCCTTGAACGTGATGAGCTTACTGAATTTGCAAAGGTATCATATCTCAAGAAATAACCCCTCCGTAGGATAGGTTGTCCTACTGGGTTCTCCTAGTTAGTTGTTCTTAAGTACACAAGCATGCTTTTTGTCGGGAAGTATTTAGATTCCATAGAATTGTGGGTAGGTATGTAAGATGTCGAAGGGCTTCTATCGAAATGCACAACATGGAGTCCTTCCACTCATCATCATTCTTTCACTAACTCTGTATGTTCAACCT
>DAOWDY010000065.1 GCA_030638785.1 Candidatus Thorarchaeota archaeon | reverse complement strand
GATGATAAATGATCTGAAGAATGGTGTTATGGAGAAGTTTGAGGGCTGGGTCAACTTTCGGGGGCGAATGCTCTACGAGTATATCTACCCACTCAGGGATGACGCAGGTGATTATCTAGGCGTTGTTGAAGAGCTCCATGAAGCCGCTGAACAGGCAGAGTATCTGAAGACAAAAGGTGACTGGAAGGATATTCATATTTCTGGTCTTGGAGAAAAATCTCCGCGGACACCTAGTGGATAGTTGAAAACATTCCGATGCATTATGCCGCAGGAGATTCACTTATCAGGTGGGCAAAATCCCACGAGTCCAGCTGGTCCAAAATACAGATTGAGAGTTGCTTATGGTCACACTACCCATTAACGGTATTGACGGAAATCACACTGCAAAGATTGCACGGTTATCAATTCTGTCAACATTTGGTCGACTCACAATGGCTTTCAATCAAATCGTCTTACCACTCTTTGTTTTGGCTATCGGACTCGATGCGTCTTTCTATGGTGTGTTGGTTGCTGCAGCAGGGTATGTTCAGGGAGTTGTTCTCTTCCCTGCAGGATGGTTTAGTGACAGACGTGGAAGAGGTATTGCAATCCTTCTAGGTGGATTGTTTGCAGGATCATGTCTTCTTGCAATCCCCTTCATTACTGATTCAATCTTAATCCTAGTAGTATATGCAATAACAGGAATTGGAACTGGATTCACACGAACCTCAATTGATTCTCTAATCGCAGACCATACTCGAAAGGGAGATGAGAGGACCAGGTCATTTGGTTACACTACTGCCACAGCTACGATGGCAGCAATGATAGGATCATTTGTCGCGGGTCTGCTTCTCGATCCAATAGCGTTTCCATTCATCAGTGACGATATGACAAGATATGCAATCCTGTTCTGGGCGATGGGCTTCTTTAGAATCGCAACTGGCGTATTTGGAATATATACTGAGAGATGGTTGAATGTCAATGATCCTGTTGAGAAAGAACAAAAAGAGATCATGGAAATCGAGGATGAAGACCCACAGAAAGAGCGACATGATACCGAAACTGCACTTCTCTTTGGAACATCTCAGCTCTTGATGGGAATAAGTTCAGGAATGGTAATTCCGTATCTCATCCTTTGGATCTATGCTGCATTTGGTCCAGACCCGATCGTCCTAGGAAGCGTTCCTGCTATAGCAGGCATCACACTTGCAACAGGAACATTGGCTGTGGGTTTCTTCAGTGAAAGAATAGGCAAGATTCGCACAATATCAGTACTCTATACTCTTACACCAATTCTCATGATTGGACTTGTCTACAGCCCGTGGTTTCTATTGATGCTGGTCTTCTATGTAGCACGTAATGCAGTTGCAAACATGAATCGGCCTGCTTTCAATTCTCTGTTCATGGGGGAGGTTTCATTGTCAAGACGCGCAAGATCTCTCTCCATCACTCGAGTCATGTGGCAATTTCCAAGACAGACAGGCACGCTCATGACTGCATATCTTCTAGGATTCTTTGGCGGAATCGTATCATTCGGTCTAATTGTATTCCCCATAGCAATGCTACTCTATCCAGTATCAGTAATTCCCCTCTACATTGCAGTAAAGAGAAACTCCGCCCGACAGCCCCTCGAAATACCTTCGGAAATTGAAATAGAGGAGTAAAACTCCCTCAGCGAAGGTCATATATACTGCAAATTTTCGCCCCCGAACTAGATACGCCCTCTTTCCGGGTTAATTAGGGTCTGTATAATCGCGGTGAAAAATTATGAGAAATCCAACAGCATGGATGAAGGAAGAATTTCAGAAGCTCGTTGATCAGAATTTGAATTGGGTGATCAGAGAGCTTCAAGGACCAAGTACTCCAAAGGCAATGATTGACGGTCAAGAGGTAATTATGCTCTGCAGCAACAACTACCTCAACCTGTCAAATCATCCCAAACTTAAGGAGGCTGCATTGAAAGCAACTGAAACACACGGTGTGGGTTCTGGGTCTGTTCGTGCCATTGCAGGTACAATGGATTATCATCTTGAACTTGAGCGTAGATTAGCTAATTTCAAGGGAGCCGAGGCATCACTCACCTACAGTGCAGGTTTTGCTACGAATGAAGGACTCATTCCACAGCTTGTTGCAAAGGGCGATGCTATCATTTCAGATGAGTTGAATCACGGCAGCATTATTGACGGAGTTCGCCTAACAAAGGCAACCAGATTCGTCTACAAGCACAATGAAGTTGCAGACCTCGAGAGAGTTCTTGTAGAAGCTGAGAAAGAGAATCCTCCAAAGATACTCATCATCACAGACGGTGTTTTCAGTATGGATGGAGACATTGCTCCACTAGATGGAATTGTAAAGGCAGCGAAGGAGCATGGTGCAATGATCTATGTGGACGACGCTCACGGTGAAGCAGTTCTCGGAAAGGGTGGTCGAGGAATCGTTTCACACTTCAACCTCACTCACCATGATGTTCACTTTGAAATGGGAACATTCAGCAAGGCATTTGGTGTGATGGGTGGCCACGTTGCTGGTAGCAGGGATATGGTCAACTACGCTCTGAACAAGAGCAGGTCATGGCTCCTAAGCGGAAGTCATCCACCTGCAACAGCAGCTGCCTGCATTGCAGCAATTGATGTTCTTGAAACTGAAGAGGAGCATGTCAGGACCCTCTGGGAGAACAGAGAGCATTTTGTGAAGGGGCTCCAAAATCTTGGCTATGATACTGGTTTCAGTCAAACTCCAATCATCCCAGCGATGTGTGGTGAGAGCTCCAAAGCGGTTGCTCTAAGTGACGGT
>DAOWDY010000048.1 GCA_030638785.1 Candidatus Thorarchaeota archaeon | reverse complement strand
GCAATGTGCCCAGACCCGACCAAAGTGAAGAGGGCATGTATGGACTATCACCTGGACCGCTGTACTGGTCCATGTCAAGATTACATCACCACAGAAGAATACATGATTCTGGTAGAACAAATGTGCCTATATCTGGATGGACAATCCGAACAACTCACTGAACTGATTGAGGAACAGATGAGTGTCGCCTCAGAGAATCTGGAATTTGAAAAGGCTGCAGAACTTCGAAATAGATTAACTGACATTGAGATCATCATGCGCCGACAGAGAATTGTCGACACAGATGGTGTCAATCGTGATGTTCTAGGCATCGCCCGTACAGAGGATGCAGCGCTCATTGAGATGTTGTTGATTCGTGGTGGAAGACTGATTGGTCAAGATCATTTCTATTTTGAGGAAAACCTGGACTCCACAGATGCTGAAGTATTAACGACATTCATTGAGCAGTTCTACTTTATGCTTCCAAAAGTTCCTACTGAGATATTACTCCCAATTTCAATTCCTAAGATGGATCAGCTAAGTATGTGGCTTGAGGAAACCGCAAGTAGTCCTGTGGAACTCATTGTGCCAAAGACTGGACGGAAACAGGAAATCGTGGACATGGCCAACAAGAACGCGTATCGTCAATTGCGTAAGATTCTGATTTTAGGTGAGAGTGAAGAGGAGATTGTTGATGAGGGTGTGAAGGAGCTAAAGATTGCTTTGAGCCTCTCTCGAGCTCCGATTCACATTGAAGGTTTTGACATCGCGAATATTCAGGGTACAGACCCCACAGGGTCATGTGTAGTCTTCAATAATGGTGAGCCTAACAATAGGAGATACAGGATGTTTCGTATCCGTTCCAAAGAAACACCAGATGATTACGGTATGATGCATGAAGTGATCTTTCGCAGATACAAGGGTAGATTGGAAGAAGGGAAGGCACTTCCAGATCTCATCATCGTAGATGGTGGAAAGGGGCAACTCAATGTTGCACTCAAGGCGCTCAAGGAGCTTGGACTTGATTATCTTCATGTTGCTAGTATCACCAAGCAGGATGAGATTCTTTTCACTCGGGATAGAATGGACGGTATTTCCCTAGATCTAGGTTCGGATGGTCTTCGTCTCGTTCAACGGGTCAGAGATGAGGCTCACAGATTTGCTCAGAAGTATCACCATAAACTCAGGGAGAAAAGGTTCAGCGGGTCCATTCTTGAAGAGGCTCCGGGAATAGGTCCGAAGAGAAGACAGGCATTGCTTCAATCTCTTGGAAGTTATGATAAAGTAAGACAAGCTTCTGTTGATGATCTGGCAAAAGTAGAGGGAATGTCTGAAGCAAGTGCAAAATCGCTTCGTGAATGGATTGATACCAAAGACCCACTCTAGGTTTTCCTTTTTAACCTGAAATAGAAGAAAACATATGCCCCTTTGTTACAATTAGAAATATGGCATCTATCAAAGTGCTCTTTACAGTTAAGGTCAGAGAGGGCCAAGCAACAAAGATTAGGGAGGAGTTGAGAGCACAAAAGGAAGTGCTTGAAGCGCATTCTGTTCGTGATGGTAAGTTCGATGTTATTGCATGGGTGCTTGTTCCATCCCTTACAGCATACAAAGAATTCATTGAACGAGTGGCAGATATCGCTGGAATCGATGACTTTGAGTCCTTCATCACAGTTGATAGCTAGAAAATTTCTCCATTCATTTGTGCGATATGCTTACGATTTCCTCGTCTACCATATAGAGCATATACAATTAGACCAATGAGTATGAGGTACACACCTAAAACTAGGGTATCACTAGCGAGACTTGGAATCAGAGCTAGACAGACTATTACACCGAGTACTGGAATCAATGGAAAGAATGGTGCCTTGAAGGTACCCGGAACGCTCAACCCTTTCCTACGCAACATTATCACTGATGAATTCACAATGGCCTGAGCTATTAGATAACCGAATGCTGCAAGAGAAGCAACAAGGGATACATCGCCAGGAAATGCAAAGATACTGACAAGTACAAACGTAAGAATAAGTGCTGGAATTGGGGTCTTCAATTTTGGATTTACACGATCAAGGAACTTTGGAAAATATCCGTCCCGTCCCATTGAGAATGCTACTCGTGCCGTTGCAAGAAATGTAGCATTTAATGCCGCATAGTTAGAGGCCGCCATCCCCGCCAGACCTAGAAACACTGCTCCTGGTCCTAACATGAATCCGTATACATCCGCTATTGGAGTATTTGAGTCTGCAACAGCGGTGTAGCCTGAAACGCCCACGATAACAAGGGCAGCTACAACATAGACCACTGTGGCAATTCCAAGCGTCAATAAGATTGCGCGCGGGATGTTTCTCGCTGGTTCTTTGATTTCTTCTGAAGCAGTAGTAATCAAGTCAAAACCAACAAATGAGATGTAAATGAATGAAATCGCTCCCATAAATGCAGGAAACCCAGTTCCTGGAGCAAATAGAGGATCAAGGTTTGTTGGTTGAACAAATAAGAGTCCAATGAAGATGAATGAGAACAACACCAATGATTGGGCAACATTAAGAATTCCCAGAACTCCTGTAACTCCTTTTATGCTGACGATGTTGGTGATTAGTGTGACCAATATTATAACAATGGCTATCAAACCAACCATCGAAACTGTTGCTCCTGGAATGAACATCAGAAGCGAATATGCTACTGCAAGGGAATAGAGTCCACATGCAATAATATTCCCAAGGAACAAGAACCATCCTGTAAGGAAACCTAGAAACCCCCCATAGGTATCCGCAGCAAAGGTGTACCCACCTCCCTGCTTTGGGATGGATGCAGCTAATTCAGAGTAGTTTATTGCAGTGAAGACGGTCAGAGTTCCAGTAAGAAGATACGCTAAGACGATAACCGGCCCGACCATTCCTGCAGCTGTTCCTGAGATAACGTAAATGCCGCCCCCTAACATTGCTCCTAGTCCAATGTTTGTCGCACCGATAAGACCCAGACGTCTTGCGAACTTGCCGTCTGTACTCTTATGTGTCGATACGTCTGTCAAAAGCAATCACCTGAGATGATTAATTTACTGGAGGGGCCCCAG
>DAOWDY010000013.1 GCA_030638785.1 Candidatus Thorarchaeota archaeon | reverse complement strand
TTGCCAAAAGACCAGGAGGTCGGAATGGAATGGGTGTGACCATCGTTCCAAGATGAATCTGTTCTGTCTTTGCAGCTAGATATGCCAATGTAATCCACGTTTCCACTGTCACGTTAGAATCAGGACGTGACATCATCCTGCCCATTTCACCCCACATATAATGGTCAGGCATTAAAGCTCCATCATAACCAAGCTTGTCAGCTTCAAGTATCCCATTCTTCACATGTTCAAAATCACTGAACCAATTTCCAAGGCCACCTAACATGAACTTCAATTTTCTCACCGTTTCAGATTCTTAGTTATTCGCTTTCTCATTTCATAGGTCGAACAGTCACTAATTCATGACTACTGATAAAAGTGGTTGCATCAGCTATTGCTACATTCTTAAGAAGAAGAGCGAGATAGGGAAGCTCACTGGAGAAAGATACAGTGTTTGACTACAAGTCTGAACAGAAAACTCTCGAGATTGGTGGCGTAAGAATAGGAGGTCTACCGGGACAGACTCCTACAGTCCTCATTGGATCAATATTCTATACTAAGGACAAGTCAGTAAGTAATGCAGAAAAAGGAGAGTTTGACAGAAAGAAGACTGAGCAAACAATCAACATGTTAAGGGAGTTGACAGAGAAAACAGGAATCCCAACCATGTTGGATGTGGTGGCCACGTCAAGCGAAGCAATTGACAAATACTTGCGGTATTTAGCTGATAACTCTGATTTCCCTCTCCTTATCGATGGTTCCGACTCAGCTGAAGTAAACGCAACGGGCATTATGACTGCAAAAGAGGCTGGGTTTCTTGACAGAGTCATACTGAACTCACTCACTCCAACCACAGAGGAAGAACTCTACAAGGTTGTAAGGGATGCTGGTCTCAAGAATGCACTGCTGTTGACTTTTGACGCCAAATCAATGATTTCTTACACAAAGCGTGTGGAATTAGCTGATGAATTAATCAAGAGAGCAAAGGATGTTGGCATTACCAATATCATGATTGATACAGGTGTGTTGGACCTTCCTACACTAGGAATCGCCTGCAAGACGCAGCACATTCTCAAAGACAAGTATGGATATCCTGTCGGCAACGGAGCTCACAATGCCATAAGCACTTGGAGAGGACTGGTCCCCAAATTTGGGAAGGATGCGAAAGCTCCTGCTTTAGTGGGTTCAAGCCTCATGCCAGTTTCTCTGGGAGCAGACTTTGTTCTAATTGGACCAGTCAAACATGCACCAGTTATTTATCCGTCCGTGGCAATGATAGATGCAGCCCTCTCAGGAATCTTGATTGAAAGTAGAACACAACCAGATAGACCGCATCCGAGATTTCTGATCAGTTAGGTGGTTCAATCGTGAGCAAATGCCTTCTCATCCTAGAACCTTCAGGTCAGAGGATTCTAGTTGATAAGAAGACCTCGTATCTAGAAGCCGTTCGGGAAAGTGGGTTGCATATTCCATCTGAGTGTGGCGGAAATGGTACGTGTGGAAAGTGTAAAGTCTTAATCAACCCAACTCCAGATTCAACAGAGGTTGATCAGAAGCATCTTTCTGAGGGAGAGATTCAGAAGGGAATTAGACTGGCCTGTGAGCATCTCGTTGAATTAGATTCGAGAGCAATCTTGGTCAACGCTCTTCCACAAGCAAGAATACTCGAAGATGGCAGAACCGAACAGATAGAGACTATCGTAGATTCAGATCCAGAAGGCCAATATGGGGTTGCGGTCGATATTGGAACGACCACAATTGTTGCATTCCTCATGGACTTAGTTACTGGAGAACAACTAGATTCGATTTCCATGCTCAATCCTCAGATTGTATATGGTGAAGATATCGTAACACGTCTTACATCAGCAGCAGAGAACAATGTCAAGAAGGTACGTCTACAAAGTCTTGTTGTGAATAGCGTTGAAGAACTCGTTTCTAGTTTGATCAATCACAGCGAAATCGAGGTCTCGGAGATAACCAAATTCTCAATCGTTGGGAATACAGCAATGCATCATTTCTTTCTTGGTCTTGATACATCAACACTCGCAGTTGCACCCTATACACCTGCACAAACTAAAGGCATCGTTGTTCAGAGTTCAAAACTCGGGTTTGATAAAATCGTTGCAGACATGTATTGCGCTCCATTAATCGCTGGTTTCGTTGGGAGTGACATAACTTCGCTCATTCTAGCTCATAGGCTTCACGAGTCAGATGATATCACACTTGGTATTGATATCGGAACTAATGGTGAGAT
>DAOWDY010000214.1 GCA_030638785.1 Candidatus Thorarchaeota archaeon | reverse complement strand
ATGCTAATGATATACAGGTACATAACCGAAGAAAACCTTCGAATGTACTATAGAGCAGGACAGGTAACCAACTCCTGTTTCAAGAGGCTTGAAAGTAATGGCTTTCGTCGCAACAAAAGATAGTAGCTTCAAAGTATACCTGAAAGAAGGCTTCAAGATCAAACCCAATGCAGTCTTCATATGTGGATTTCATGGATTGGGTGAGGTAGGCTTTCTCAGTACAGCCCATCTCGTTAAGACTCTCGACGCTGAGAGAGTAGGATTCATCAAAAGCGATATGCTTCCGCTTTTCGTTTCAATGGAGAATGAGAGACTCGTTCTACCTTTCGAAATTTACTACTATGAGAAGAAGAACATGGCGTTCTTTGTCCCAAGATTCCAGCCCCACCAAAGCGAACAATGGGGATTCTTAGAGAAGTTGGCAGAATGGATCGTCCAGCAGCAGTTTTCTGAAGTGCTTCTATTAGGCGGACTTGATGCTAGCTTTAAGGAAGGCGAAGAAGAGATGCGATGCGTTCCAACTACAGCGTACAAGGAAAATCTTGAGAAATGGAACGTTCCACTTTTAGAAGAAGGATTATTCGTGGCAGGTCCATTGGCACTATTACTCTCAGAACTTGAAATCCATGGGGCTGCAGGATCAGGCCTTCTAACTTACGCTACCCGAGGACGACCAGACCCTAGAGCTGCAGCTACAATGCTCGAAAAGATTAACGAGGTATTTGGTGTCACAGCCAATGTGGACCAGTTGATTGAAGAGAGCAAAGAAATCGAGCGGCTCGAGAAGATGCGAAAGTCAATCGAATCAGATACAGATCCCTCACAGATGTATCTGTAAAGACTATGACCTGGTAGTCATGCCATCCGTCTGATATACCATCCAATATCGACTAAATTCTTGGCTACCAGTTTCTCTCTTCCAATCATAGTTCTCATGAAACCATCCACTGCAAGCATGGCAAGACCTAGGACATTCCCCTGCTTGTCTTTTACAATCACTCGCTGCCCTCTCTTGAGAGATGGCTTTAGACTGACCACTCCTTCTTTCAGAATGCTCCTTCCATAGGTGAACAACTCTGCCCCGTGTTTGGATACTATCATGATGTTATCTGTGATATTCGCGATTTGTTCAAGAATAGGAAGGCTGAGTTTCATTTTATTATGTGAGAAGTCTCCGAGCCAAGTACCAAGCAATCTGATGTCATAGTTAGTGAAGCCCTCTCTCACTATTTCTGCCCATGAAGGAGGTACAAGATAGAATGACTTTGTATCCTTATGTTCCATGACTACCGGAATGAGTTTTCCAAGAAGTGCCTTCATTGTTCCTTTCCCAAACCCTCTGTCAATGTGTTTTTCCATAGCTTTCCAAACAACTGGATCAACGAGTTCAGGGTCCATGACAATCACTCTGTTCGGGGGGTTGTTCCACTTAAGAGATGTTTCATACATCTAAGTATCCGCACTTGCAAGTTTCATAGAGCCAATTATTAGAATAGATACACCTAGAACCAAGAGAGGTATGCTGGAAATCAATAGACCAAGAAACATGTTTGTGAATGCTAACCACACATTTATTCCTCCAATCAATCCAAGGATTAGCGTAATCATGATAATTATGACTGAGCCAAATGAATTCACATGAAATGCGCTGCTCTTCGTGTTCTCATATGCTGGATTCAAAGATGTGATCCCTACGCTCAACAAGATCGATCCGCAAAGAACTAGATATGTGTGGGTCAACATTATTACGAAATAAAGTGGTCCTAATGCCAAGAGATAGGATACTATGATGACTGGCGTGAGGGCAATAGGTATCCCTAGCAGAAATGCCTCAGTCACCCGCGCACTGATGAATCTGGTCACACCTCTAGGTGCACTCTTTATCACCCACAGATGATCTTTTGATTCTAGAAAACCAATTCCACCAAAGGTTATTCCACAAACCATGCTCAGCATCATGCCAACCAAGAACGACATGACGATAATTGACACCTCAGAATCACCGTAGTCGCCTAATGCAGCGAGATTCAACATGACTGGTAATAAAGTGGCTATGAATATAGCATAGACTACTTTGGAAACATTCTGAGCTTTTCTTCCGAAGTCCTTCAATGAAGTAATGACAAGAACTCCAAAGGAATTTGGTAGAGCCTTTGCTATTCCCCTCAGAATTATATTATCTCTACCGACAGTGGTGACAGTTTCTGTACGAGCACCTCCTTCAAAACTAAAAAGGCGGTCCGGAATTGCGAGTCCAATAATAAGCACTAGGAGAACGAAAATGCCTACCAGAAAGGTGTCTGTAAATACGCCCATTCCAAGGATGCTCTCAAAATTCTGAATGGAAGATGTTGGGAGATTAATTCCATTGAAGTAAATGATTGTCCACGTGATAAGATCAGCTCCCCATGTTGAAGGTAGAATAATAAAAACGTCAAGTCCAAGTAATTGGGCAAAAGCTTCTGCAAAATACATCAGGGAGTAAAGTGGTACTAGAAATACAACCACCACGACAAGACCCATTGCCTTTGCAATATCATTCCCTCTTGAGGAGTCTCCAAGCTTTGATTGTATTGCAGTACTGATGATTGTAGAAAGAAGTAAAGTAGCAAATGCGAAAACCGCGATCACCAGATATGCGACTGCTTGACCAAAGAGAGATACTTCGTAAAATATCATGAATGGGGAAAGAAGTACTGGGGCCAGAATCAGGACAAGCAATCCATAGGATGGAACTTTCCCAAGGAACATCCCCATTAACATGTCACGAGTGCTTACATTATTACTGAGCATTATCTCCCACTGTCCTATCCGAATCTCCTGCAATGCATATGAGATTGGATATACAAGAACCATTATCCACAGTATTAGAATCACTGCTCGCATAATACCTGGAAATGCAATTGCAAACACCATTTGCACTTCAACAGAGAATATGTCAAGAAAACCTGACATAATTACAGGAGCTCCAAAAAGAGCCCATAAGATTCCCAGGAAGAACAAGGCGATTACAGTCGCTCTCCTCCGCCTTCTGAATATAGCCGTCATTACCCTGAACTCAGCTTTTGCTATTGTAAGCCAGTTCCTGACCACTACTCCTTCCTCCAACTGAGCAAGCCCTCTCGGTCTACCTCTCCTCCAACTAATTTCAGGTATGCATCTTCTAGGTTTCTTGCATCTGTTATGTTGATGATATCCTGCGGTGAGCCCAATGCAATAAGGTGTCCCTCATTCAAAATACCAATAGTTTCACAGACATCTTCAGCGAAATCAATCATATGAGTGCAAATGAAGAATGTAGTATCCATCTCCTTTGCCATTGCTAGGATTAATTCCTTGACAAGCGCGCTTGCAGCTGGGTCAAGTCTAGAAGTTGGTTCGTCCAAGAATACGAGTTTAGGCTCATGAATTAGAGTGGATGCAACTAGTACCTTCTGCTTCATTCCCGAAGAATACGATTCAAGAAGATCGTTCTGTCTACCCTCTAATCCTAGAATTCCAAGGAATCGTTCAATTCTGGTATTCAATTGAGAGCCGCTAAGGTCATTCAAAGCTCCAACGAACTCTAGGAATTCAAGTGCTGATAGTTTGGAATAGAGTCCCGGAGCTTCGGGTAGAAGCCCAGTGGCTGCCTTAATCTCCTCTCTCTGTGAACGAACATCAAAACCACACACTTGTGCAGCTCCTGCACTCGGTCGAAGGAGTCCGGAAAGAATACGGACTGTCGTTGTCTTCCCAGCTCCATTAGGACCCAGGAATCCGAATGTTGTTCCCTTTCGAACCTCAAGATCAAGGTTTACCAGAGCGTTTATTGTTCCAAAGCTCTTGCTTAGTCCCTTTGTCCTAATCATGATGTCATCGGATGTCATCCTACTCACTCTAACCAATCTTCCGACTAATCTTGTTATTATTATGGCTGATGATTAGCGCTCTTTTCGCATCTTACAGATGAAGAAACCCTCAGT
>DAOWDY010000086.1 GCA_030638785.1 Candidatus Thorarchaeota archaeon | reverse complement strand
TGGAGTTCATGCTCTCGAGTACAGCACTCACTATGTAGGAGGGCATGTTGAGATAGCCAAAGCCCTACGAGAAGTTGTGGATATCCCAATCTTTGCGAAACTATCACCCAAGGTCGATGTAGCCAAAGTTGCCAAGGAGCTTGAACCTCACGTTAATGGAATCGTAGCTATCAACACCTTTGGACCCTGTCTTCGTATAGATATTGAAACTGGTCGACCTATGTTAGGAAGCGATGGGGGAGAGGGATGGTTGAGCGGCGCTGCGATAAGACCAATCGCAATGAGATGTGTTGCTGATATTGCAAAGGCAACCAGTCTTCCTGTAATAGCTGTTGGCGGAGTCAGTAGTGGTGAGGATGCTATTGAATTCATGATGGCGGGGGCCTCTGCTGTGCAGGTATGTACTGCAGCCATTCTTGAGGGTCAGACGGTTTATGGAAGAATAGCTGGAGAGATGGACAAGTGGTTGGAATCTCATGGTCATGATTCGGTTCTTGATATTCAGGGATTGGCTCTACGTCATCTCAAAGAAAATGTCATACTTGAAGGACCACCTGCAGTAGATCTTGACCTCTGTACAAGATGTGGTCTCTGTCCTAAATCATGTGTCTATGATGCCATTACAGTGGATAAAGCGGAGAATCTCTTCCAGATAGATGAAAAGAAATGTCAGAGCTGTGGTATGTGTATCTCAGTCTGCCCATTCCACGCTTTGAGTGTTGGAAACTAGAGGTACATAGCATCGTCTAACCCGAGGGTAGTTCGAATTGGTTTGCCTTTCGTGACAACGTAATCATTCTCCATTCTTACGCCGCCAAATTCCTTCAGGTAAACACCGGGTTCAATTGCAAGGACATTTCCTTCTTCATAGAATGATTCACGGTTATACAGGCTTGGCTCCTCATGAATTGCAAGACCAATTCCATGACCCAATCCATGTGTCATTCCCTCAACAGCTTCTGGGTCTAATCTAGTTGAGTTGAACCCATGTTTTTTGAGCGTGTTGAAACATTCAAGATTCACATCATCAATCTTCGCCCCAGCTGTGAGGGCATCGATGACTGCGTCAGCTGCAGCCAGAACTGCATCAAACATCTCCTTGACCTTTGGTGGTGGTGTTCCCTTTACAACAGTACGAGTCACATCTGCGACGTAGAACTCTCTCTTCAAACGCGGGAACACATCCATGATTATGGGCACGCCTGCCTTGAGTTTATCCTCAGGTAGTCCTAGATAATGCCAATCAAATCCCTTCTTCCCAACTGCAATAATTGCATCCTCTGCAGATTCTGCATCATTATCCAGTAGGAAATGATCCAGTGCCAATTTGACATCTCTTACTGTTAACGGTTCGCCGTTCTTAAGAAGCACATCGTTTGCTCCAATATCTGTGTCCTTGATCATTTCAATGACCTGAGAAATGGCTCTTATGGTTGCTTTTCCTGCCTTCTCGATGAGCTTAATCTCGCTTGATGATTTTGTTGCACGTGCGTTATTGAGAAGGTCTGGTACAACCTTGATGTTGTATCCAAGTTTTTGAACTGCTACAAGCATTGAAGCAGGAAGATGATTAGGTACACCAATAACCTCTCCAGAAAATTCTGCTTCTAATAGATCCTTGAGAAGAATATCTGGATGTTTCGTGAATCGTTTCCCTTCTTTCATCAGGGCCTTGGCAACCTCTGTGAGGTCATGAGTTCGTTTAATGAAACTCTCTTTGGTCACACGTTTGATAGTATGGAAGGCTGCAGACACTAGTGATTCTTCACCACGGTTGTGGAGGAAGGTAATGGGGTCTGGAGAACGAAATCCGGTCAACCAGAAAATATCCGGGACTTCGAAAGCATTTCCTATTGCCAGTAGGCTATCAACACCTTCTACTTCCATCAGTCTATCGAGGTCCTCAAGCATATCTCTTACACCTACATTTTTGAAAAATCATACACACTAGAAAAGGATTCCTCAAAGCGCCACCTATCAGAGATAGGATTGCATTCTGTTCTCCACATCTTCGCGAGTTGGCATATTGTAAGGACCTACGGTTTCTACATTGAATGCTGCGCAGGTTGCACCTAAGAGTCCAGCTCTTTTTACATCACCAGTCCGCATGTACTCGAGCAGGAAGCTTATGATGAAAATGTCACCACAACCTGTAGTGTCTATCTGTTTGTTGGCTAGAACTAGAGGAATATCAATCTGCGAATTACGAGTGTAGATGGTTGCCCCTGATTGATCTTTCGTCAAAACAACAATCCTTGGACCAAGAGTTAGGACATGGGTCACTGCGCTAAGGTCTGAGTCCATTCCAAACATCAATCCAAGCTCGTTATTGTTACATTTCACTACATCTACATTTCTAAGAATGTGAGATGCCTCGTCCCATTTCTGAGGTAGCACTCTATCACCGTCTAACTTTCGTGTAAATCCTTGAACGTCAAGGGATACGAGAGCCCCATAGCTTCTGGCTGACTCAATACATGACGGATGGACCTCATTCAATATCGGAGAAAAGTGGATAATATTGGCTTGAAGATGTGTTGGGAGTAGGTCACCAGATCTAAGCTCAGGTGCTAGTGCTTCAACACGTTGGTTTCGTTTTCCTTTCTTATCATACTCGTTGACGAATCGTGTTGTTTGTTTGCCTGCAATCCTGAAGCCTGAAAGATCCAGATTAGAACTCTTCAAAGTGTTAATGTAAGCCTGTTCAAAATCAGAACCAACACGTGTAACGATACCAGTCCCAAGAGCCCCTAGGCGGGGAGCAATCATTGCATAGGCAGGACCACCACCTAGAGCCTCTCTCGTCTGCTCTGGTGTTATTATTAGGTCTCTACTGAGATGGCCTACTACCACAATCTCCAAGCTATGCGTCTCCAGTTCCTGATTTCTACGTCCAATCCTTACGCTTCGTAACCGTTAAAATCCCTTGTTTCTTTACTGACTAGCCGATGTGAGCAAAAATGGCGAAGGTCACAGTCAAGTTCTTTGCAACAGTTCGGGAAATCACAGGCATCCCGAGAATTGAGATGGAAGCAAAGGACATCCGAGAGCTGCTTGAAGCGCTGAAGCTGAAATATGGAAGAAAGTTCGTAGAAACTGTGATTGACGAAGGAACAGGAGAGCTAAAGCGATTCTTCTCATGTATGATTAATGGTAAGAGAATCGAGTTATTGAATGGATACGATACGCTTCTAGAGAATGATGATGCTGTGGCATTGTTCCCACCTGTAGGGGGAGGCTGAAAATGACTGCTTCAGCGGGGGCTGAAAATAGTAACAATGTTGACCTAGTAATCAGAAATGCTCAGTTATTATTAGAAAGTGGACTAGTGAGGGGTGGAATAGCAGTATCAAATGGAAAGATATGCGCTCTTTCATCAGATGCTCACCTTCCCGAGGCAGTGGAAGTCATCGATGCTGATTCCAAGATTCTAATGCCAGGACTCATTGATGCCCACGCACACATCCACGATTCAGAGATGGATGATCACGAAGATTTCACTACTGGCTCAAGAGCTGCTGCAGCAGGAGGAGTAACAACCTTCATTGATATGCCATTAGTTGGTCAGACAGATACAGTGAGTGCTGCAGATGCGAAAATCAAACTAGGCGAGGACCTCTCAATTGTGGATTTCTCGCTCAACAGTGGAATGTTAAATGATAGCAATTACACAATGATTCCGCACATGATTCCAAAAGGTGTGGCATCATTCAAGGCATTTACGTGTCCTCCATTTTATGCTAATACAGGAGTTATCACCCGTGCGTTAAGTGAAGTTGCAGAGTATGGAGGAATTGTCACCATTCATTCAGAAGATCAAGGTATCATAGAGGAGTTCAGTAAGGATATGGATGGCGATTGGGATGCACCAATAAGTCATGCCTTAGCAAGACCACCCTTGGCAGAACAACTTGCAATAAGACAGAACATTGCAATTGCAGACGAGACAGGAGGCCATCTTCACATTGCACATGTGACTACAAAAGGGGGCATTCATGAAATAGAAAGAGGCCGCCTCCGTGGAGTTATAGTTACAACAGAGGTCTGTCCGCATCATCTTACATTCTATCGAGATGATATGAATAGGTTGGGACCCAAAAGCAAGATGAATCCGCCGCTTAGAACCAAGGAGGATAGAGCTTCGCTCTGGTCAGCGCTTCTTCGTGGATCTATTGAGATGGTTGTGAGTGATCATGCACCCTGTCCTTTAGATAAGAAGGAGGTAGGTCAAGACGATATTAGAGAAGCTTGGTCTGGGGTTGATGGAATACAGATGATATTGAGAGTTCTCCTTTCCGAGGGTATCAATAAAGGACGGATTTCCTTTAAACGGCTCCTTCAGGTCACTTCTTCAAATCCTGCAAAGATCTTCGGCCTCTACCCTAGAAAGGGAGTCCTACAGGTTGGTTCGGATGCAGACATGGTGCTCATCGACCTAACAAAGGAAGAGAAAATATCCGCTGACATGATGTTCTCGAAGTGCGGATGGACAATTTATGAAGGTATGAAGATGACGGGAGTTCCCCTGATGACTTTCGTAAGAGGGCAGAAAGTGTTTGAATTCGACAGAACTACTGTCAAACCAGGACATGGCCGTTTCCAGCCTATGGGCGGTGTAGTCCAAAGAGAGGAAGGATGAGATTGAGCGAGTTGAAATTCGTTTTCGGAGATCCAGATACATGCACCGGTTGCATGATTTGTGTGAATGTTTGTAGTATGTACTACTTCAAAGTCATTAGTCCTGCAAGGTCTAAAGTAAGGGTAATCCGTATTGAACCAGGACTAGACTTTCCCTTGTTCTGTCGAAACTGCGAAGATGCACCTTGCATCAATGCATGTCCAGAAAAGGCCTTATCTCGAACATCTAAGGGGATTGTAATAGTTAACAACAGAAAGTGTGTTGGGAATGGGGCTTGCGTGATAGCCTGTCCCTACAATGCAATCACAATAAACCCTGACACTGGAAAAGCAATCAAGTGCATCCAGTGCGGTCAGTGTGTCAAGAGATGTCCTGTTGATGCAATATGGACAACAACTGAAGAAGGCCTCAAGAAAAAAGACAGCGATGGCAGGCTTGCTCGAATATACGATGAACAAAAGTCCGAACTCTATAACAAGGAGGCGTCTAAATAATGAAAGGTGTTGCAGGAACAATCCTATGGGCAGATATGACAAATAGAGGCATCGAAAAGAAACCTATTGATGAGGAGCTTGTCAAAAAGTATCTTCTTGGAGCTGGATTCCTCTCAAAGGTCATCTATGACATGGTACCCCCAGGTACAGACCCTCTATCATCAGAGAATGTACTTGGAATTGCAACAGGATTGCTCACCGCCTCAATGTTTCCACAGGCATCAAGACATGTTGTTGCTGCTCTTTCACCACTCACTGATGTCTGGGGAGAGAGTCATGCAGCGGGCTTTTGGGGCCCAGAGTTGAAGTTTGCAGGCTATGATGCAGTTATGTTCACAGGAGCCTCTGAGAAACCTCTCTATCTAAACATAGCAGATGACAATGTTGAACTGCTGGACGCAGAGGGTTTGTGGGGGAAAGATGTCTTTGAAACTGATGATATCTTGAGAGAACGTCATGGAAAGGAATGTAGAACCCTTGCCATCGGACAAGCAGGAGAGAACCTTGTTAGGTTTGCGGCCATCATGAATGATAGAGACCGTGCGTCTGCAAGATCTGGGCTTGGAGCTGTTATGGGTTCTAAGAAGATCAAAGCAATCTGTGTCAGAGGAACTGGAAAGATTGAGGTTGCTGATGAGAAGAACTACCTCTCACACATGGATGAGTTCTACAGACGAATGTTGGCCAATCCCTTCACACCAGGTCGAGCAAAGTATGGAACAACAAGTCTTGTTGAACTGATGCAGCATATCGGTCGTTTACCAAGCTACAACATGAAGCAAGGTGTGTTTGAAGGATATGAGAAGATTAGTGGCGATGCAATCAACGCACAATACTTTGTCAAACCGAGGGCTGACTTTAGCTGCCTACAGAGATGTGCGCGGTACACGAAAGTTTCCTCCGGACCTTATGCATATGAAGGCGGCGCTCCCGAATTCGAAACCCAATCCTCCATGGGCTCACGTTGTGGAAGTGATAACTTGGAGTCTGTTCTCTATGGACACCATCTCTCTAACCAGTACGGTATGGACACAATCTCACTTGGTGGCACAATATCATGGGCGATGGAATGCTGGGATGAGGGACTGATCACTGCAGAGGATACTGGAGGATTAGAACTCAACTGGGGAAATCATGAAGTCATAGTGAAACTCACAAAGATGATCGCAGCACGGGAGGGGTTCGGTGACCTTCTTGCAGAGGGAAGTTTCCGAGCAGCCCAGAAAATCGGTCGTGGAACTGAGAAGTTTGTGATGCATGTTAAGAAGCAGGAGTTTGCAGGACAAGAACCTAGAGCACAGAAATCAATGGGTCTTGCTGCAGCAACTGCTGCCAGAGGCGCGGACCATCTCTACGCGTTCCCTGTATTAGATGAAGCTGGATTTGATGAGGACATCAAGAAGAGGTTTGGTGAAGAGTACCTTCCAGAAATGGCAGATAGATTGAATCCTACATACAAGGGAATCATGGTCAAAGAATGTGAGGACTACATGGTAATGATCGAGAGTGTTGGTCTTTGCAAGTATGGAACACAGATACCTCCAGAGTTCTTCTATGATGATATTGCTCTCACTCTAAAGATACACAACGGTCTTGATCTCACTCGCGATGACTTGCAGCTTATTGGGGAAAGGATTGTGAATCTAAATCGACTCTTCAATGTTAGACTAGGCATATCAAGAAAGGACGATCAGATTCCAAAACGGCTCACGGATGAACCAGCTCCACTAGGACCACCAAAGGGGCAGGTTGTTGAACTGAACCAGATGCTTGATGAGTACTATGAACAGAGAGGTTGGGACTTGGAAACAGGTCTACCCTTTATGGAAACAATCAGAAGAGTGGGTCTCGAAGAAGAGGCGAAAGGAATCGCTCTCCCTCAGTAGATGTTTCGTACTAAGACAATCATCTAATCACAGCTGGCACAGACATTGGTCACCGTATCTTTGACACCTTCAATCTTACGAAGCGTGTCCACGACAAACGAGCTAAGTGCCTCTGGAGTCTTGAAAGAACCCTTGATCAGTAGGTCGTATGCACCATAGATGAGGAATGCCTCTTCAACCTCTTCGATGGCTCTTACACCATCAAGTACATCGCGTGCTCTAACACTCTCAACTTTGGCCATTATGAACGCTAAGATCATGGGTATTCTCCTCACACCTTATAGGCTATATCATCTATGTAGTTCACGGGGTGTAAAAAGCGTTCTTGTTCGTAGCTGATAATGCATACTTATGAGCATTGGCACATATTTCAATGTTTTTGGTTTTCGGACATATATTTCTGAATTCCTTTTGTTTTTGGACATTCTTCAACGGATTTAGTCTGCTTTTGGATACGTGAACATTAATAGGGAAGCCATTCTCCGCGCGACTACTGCCCGCAGGAGGTCCGAACGAACTTGACTGCAGCGACCCAAAAGACAGTACCATCCAAGTCTAAGAAAAAGAGAAAGGGCAAGTTCGAACCACGAATTGTCGCCTTCTGCTGTAATTGGTGCTCTTATGCCGGTGCGGACTTGGCTGGAACAAGCAGGATGCAGATGCCACCAAACGCAAGAATAATTCGTATCAACTGTACTGGACGAATAGACCCGCTGTTCATTCTTGATGCTCTGTATCAGGGAGCGGACGGTGTGCTGATTTCAGGTTGTCACCCAGGGGATTGTCATTATACAAGCGGGAACCTCAAGATGCGAGGTCGGTTCGTGCTCCTCAAGAAACTGTTAGAGGATGCAGGTATTGACCCAGAACGTATCCACCTACAGTGGGCAAGCGCTGCAGAGGGCGATGTCTTCACAAAGGGTGTAACTGCAATGGTAGAGCGGATCAAGAAGATTGGACCAAATCCTTTAAGGAAAGGCGATTAGACCATGGCCAAACGAATAGCTCTTACACAGCTAAGCTCATGCTGGGGCTGTGACCAGTCACTTATTGACCTTCACCTCAGGCTCTTGGATGTCTTACCAGAGCTGGAGATAGTCTACTGGCCTGCGGTGGTAGACTACAAGTTGCATGACCTTGAGAACCTCCCCGATAATTCAATCCACATTGGACTTGTGGAAGGGAGTTGCAGAACCAAAGAGGACATGCATTTACTAGAGATCATGCGTGCGAAGAGTAAGATTCTCGTTGCTTGGGGCTCATGTTCCGTATTTGGAGGAGTACAGGGTCTCGCGAACCAATGGGACCTGAAGGAGCTTCTTGAGCGGAAATACATGAAAGCTGAAACAGTCACAGATCCGAGAATTCCAAAGGAAAATCTCTCTGGATTTACTGAGCATATCGTACCAAATCCTGAGCTTGTTGAAGTAGATGTCCTGCTTCCCGGCTGTCCTCCGACAAGCGATAACACACTTGATGCATTAACTGCGTTGCTCACAAACAAACCCTTTGACCTCCCAGCAAAGACTGTGTGCGACCAATGCCCAATGGAGCGAGAAGAGAAGAACATCAAACAATTCAAGCGGACCCATGAAGGGAAGATCGAGCCTGGTAAGTGTATCCTCGACCAGGGTTACCTCTGCTTAGGCTTTGCTACAATTGGTCTATGCGGGGCTCAATGTCCAACTGTGAATACTCCATGCAAGGGTTGTTTCGGACCACCACCAGCGGTCACAGACCATGGTGCAAAGATCATCTCAGCTCTTGGCGCAGTGGCAGATATGGACCCTGAGGAGCTTCAGAACGCATTCCCAGACCCCATCGGCTCATTCTATTTCACTGATTATGCCTCGTCATATCTCTCAAAGATGCGAGGAAAGAACAGGGGGAAGAAGAAATGACAGAAAAGACAATAAAAATCTCCCCAGTGACAAGGCTAGAGGGGCATGGCGAATTAACGATTAAACTCACTAAAGAAGGTAAGTTGAAGGATATCCAGTTCAATGTAGGCTCCACTCGATTCTTTGAGAAGTTCTTGGAAGGTCGCTTCGCAGAGGAGGCTCCTAGGATTTCACCACGCATTTGCGGAATTTGTCCTGAACCTCATCACCTTGCATCGGTTAAAGCGGTAGAGGCAGCATGGGATGTAACCCCTCCTCCTGCTGCGGTGAAACTCAGAAGACTGCTCCTCAATGCCAAGCAGTTCAGTAGTCACGCATTGCATTTCTTTGCACTGGCAGCCCCTGACTTCCTGGCTGGTCCCTTGGGAGACCCTGCTAAGAGAAATGTAGTTGCGATCATAAAGGCTCTACCAGATGTTGGCAAGATGGCCCTCGAGATGATGCAGTTTGGTCAAGAACTGTGTGCTGCTGTAGGAGGAAAGGCCGTTCACCCAGTCACAGCGATTCCAGGAGGCATGCTCAACGTTTTCTCAGAAGAGAAGCGTGATGAGTTCCTGAAGCGTTCTGAGGATGTGGTACAGTGGACCCTTGCAACAGTCGACCTTGCAAAGAAGGTCGTTCAGGATTACTGGGACCCAATCACAAAACTCGCAGTCGTTCCAACTTACTACCTTGGACTGCATAACAAAGGTAACTTGGAGATCTACGATGGCAAACTTCGGGTCATGGACCCAGAAGGTAAGATCGTTGCAGACTTCAAGCCTGAGAACTATCGAAAGTACTATGGAGAATACGTGCCCAAATACTCCTACGCCACTCATGTTTACTACAAGCCAGAGGGATATCCAAAGGGAATCTGGCGAGCAAATACTCTTGCTAGATGCAACGTTGCAGACCAGATGGCAACACCCATTGCTCAAGATGCACTGAAGGAGATGCGCGACGCTCTGGGTAGACCGATACATGCTACGTTTGCGTACCACTGGGCTCGCATCATCGAGTTAGTACAGGCAATCGAAGAGATGACCATCCTTCTAAAAGACCCTGACATCGTGAGCACAGACCTGAAACTCAGTGACGTGCAACCCATGAAGGGAGATGGTGTTGGTTGTGTAGAAGCTCCACGCGGAACCCTACTGCATCATTACTGGACAGATGATCAGGGAATCATTACCAAGGTCAACATGGTTGTTGCTACGAACAACAATATAGCTGGCCTAGAACTGAGCCTAAAGGAGGCGGGAAAGCAGATTTTCAATCAGAAGGCTCACGAATCACTCAAACTACCAGAACCCATGATATAGAGAGAACAAACATGACTGAAGAAATTCCAGAAGGCGTCCTCAACCTCATCGA
>DAOWDY010000239.1 GCA_030638785.1 Candidatus Thorarchaeota archaeon | reverse complement strand
CCATCGTCTGACGTGTTTCTTGAAATCTCGATATTCGTCACCGAATTCATTTTCTATGAGGAGTTCCTCCTTTCGAATGAACACGTACCTGAAGACAAGGTATACGAAAATTACACCAAGTAAAACAACCAAACTACTCCATACAATGACAAGTCCAAAAAGGGCTATGAGGGCTCCCAAATAGAGGGGATTTCGACTGTATCTGTATGGTCCAGAAACAACGAGGGTTGATGGAGTCTGCATAGGTTCTCTAGCCCTGAGACCTATCTTTCCGATATGCAGCAGAGTATAATTTGCCCACACGGTTAAAAGCAACCCTATGGGAATTAGAGGAATTCCTATGAGATTGATTGGCAATGGAATAAAATCTATTGGGAAAGTAAAGATATCGACAAGGAGTTGACCATCGATATCAAAGATGTAGAGTGGGGATATTAAAAGAAGAGACATAACAGTAGAAACTACTATCATTACAAATCCTTGGAAGAGTATCATACCTCGGGGGTACTTCTTTTTCATCTCCTCATAGTCAACCATAGAATCACTTGCCACGCACTTATGGAAACTGGGTTATGAATTTTCTTACAACTGCAACGTATTCCTCAGGATTGTGAGAATGGACTACATGAACTGAGTCGATTCTCTTGAATTGTATGTCTGGCGCAAGTTCACGAGCTCGTGCGGCATCATCGTCATCCATGGCTCCAACAAGTCCATACTCAGGATGCCTGTGCCAGTTCGCATGCATCAACAGCATGGGACATTCAGTACGTTGCAGTGCCTCTGCATGGTCTAGACCCTCGTAAATACGACCATCAACAAAGGCTTGGGAAAAGTCTGAATCATAAGTCGCCATGACCTCGAGAATCTTGCCTAATGTACCGGGAAGAGATGGTTTTCCACCCTTGAGCTTCTGGGACGCTCGAATGAGAAATGAGATGAAATATGCTGCAGAGCGGGGTATCCTCTTCAGTTTACCATTCTCAAGAGGCCGTTGTATCTTAGTGAATGTTCTCGCAAGACCACCGATACTTCTTGATTCATTTAGCTCTTTGCTCATTTCTACAGTAATCTTTAGTACTTGGTAAACGTACTCCTCTTGGATTCTTGGCCATTCTGCTGAGAAGAGTGGTGGATCCTCCATGATGATTCCTTTTACAAGCTCTGGTTCATTCGCGGCTAACCACAATGCAATGAGGCCTCCAGAAGAATTACCAGAGATGAAAGCAGGTTCCTCTACTACTTGCTTCAAGAATGCAGTCATATCTCTCCCAATGGAGCTAAATGTGTAGTCTCCAGTCGTCCAGTCAGATTTCCCGTGTCCTCGAATACTAATTGCATAAACATGGAAGTCATCTATAAGGAAAGGTATGGAATTCCGATAATTTGTCCAATCAGCACCCTGACCAGGAATGAGGACTAGGGGGGGACCATTTGGTGGTCCTTCTGCATAGCTTATCGTGATCTCCCCAGTGTCGAATTGCTTCTCTTCGATTTCTGACATACTATATAGTGGGTAATTTCATCTTATAAATTTTCATAGCTATGCAATATATGCAAAATAGGAGAATTCATAAGCGGTCTAGACCATGAGAATGTGGTGACAATGGCGAAAGACGAAGATTATACTCGGCTTAGAACATCCTTTGTGCAGACCCTTGAAGAACTCGTGAAGTTTCGAGGAAACGATCCGATGGTTGCAAGAATCTACGCCATGATAATACTCTCACCCGACTCACTAACACAGGAACAGATAGCGAATACAACGGGCTACTCGAGGAGTCAAATCTCCCGTTATCTCGCTAACTTGGAACAGAGGAAGATGATCACAAAGGAGTCTATGCCTGGTTCTAGGACTCAGTTGTACGGAGGGGACACAATACCATTTCTTGATGGATTTAGATCAGGATTAGAAACTGCAGAGAGATTCATCAAGAGTAGGCTTGAGATTATTGACCACATATTAGCTGAGTGGAAGACTCTACCAAAGGAAGTCAAAAACAAGCCGGAGAGCAGGAAGTTGAAAGAGGTTGTTACAGTTTTTTCAGCATGGTTTGGGAGTTATCTTGACCTTCTTACTGATTTCAATCAGCGTTTCAATGAGCGATTAAGGAAGATTGAGCGCGAATTGTTGCTAATGAAATTCTAGTTATTCTAATCATGTAAAAGAAATTCATCACACCTTTGTATGTTGAACTATTGAGTAGAGGATAATATTGCTCACTGAAAACAGCGATGCGAAGATAGCTAACGTCATGAATTGTAAGGGCCCCTCTAAAATGACCATGGATAGGATAGCTGATGCCCACATGAGGGTATTTGCGATGATTGTCGCTCCAAGCTGTTGTTTTATGATGCCGATTGTAGCTGCTGAAGCAGAATATGTGACAAGCTTGGTCAACAACGAGTATGTGTCCTTACCAAGTTCCGACAGACTATAGAGCCCATTGTCATGAAGCAAAAGAGGCCCGAGTGCATTGAGATGATAGGAGAGAGACGCACTCTCTTCAATATTGATTGCACTCATGATCTCGGTAAACCTAAGACCTCTATTGTCCCCGATGATTCTAATGATGTCCCTCCTAATCTGATGACCAAGAGTTTTGAATACCTCTTCTTCCAGGCTTTGTGATTCTTTCCCATCTTCAGACATTGTGCATCACACGTGCGGTATAGTAAATTAGGAATATAATATAGTCAGTCTACTGGATTTTACTACATCACATTTTACATTGAACTGTCCTGCAAAGTGATTGTCATAGCACAGGATATCATCAGACCTGAGTATCTACCGTAGGGTTACTCGCTCCTCATTCTTATACTTTTCAGGCAGCTTCAAAAGTTTTTCTCGAATTCGCTTATGCAGTGTCTTTGTGCTGATTGGGTCTGAGAGTTCCAATGCACTCTCGGAACTTTGGAGTAGAAGATTTAGATAGTAGTAGCGACTGGTATCATTTGTGGAGAACGATGAGTCTGAAAGAGTTCGCTGTTGATACATTTGACATCGCAGAGTGGAATGTTCTTCGAGCTATCATGCGATTGAAAGCTACAGATCTAGAGTATCAAATCACTCCTAATATCAATCCAATACGTTGGATTCTCGGGCACTTAGCTTGGCAGATGGATCACATTTTCAACGTATATTGTCAAGGAAAGAGTCAACTGGATTCTCAGGTACGAGCTTGTTTTGCTACTGGTGCAGAGAAGATGAATCCTGAGGATTTTCCACTCTCTCTTAGAAATCTAATCGATACTTTTCTTGAGATTTCAAGAACAAGTTTTGAGTATCTTCGCAATCTATCTGAGGAGAAATTCCATGAACTGCCTGAGCATAACATAGAAGGAAATACCGAAACGGTTAAGGAACTGATTCAGAGAATCTCGCTACATTTTCTTGGGCATACTGGACAAATCTACTTAATGAAGAAGGAGTTAGGAAAGGGCGGCTACTTCGTAACAGGAGTCAAAAAGAAACAGCGAGAGGACAGTAGGAAGAAATGGCTCAAGTGGTGGAATAACAACAAAGAGGAATTTGCATAATATTGGTTTCTGTTCTATTTTTCATCGATCTTCTTTGAGAACCACTCAACAACTGTTTTCGTGGTAATTTCATATGCGACCGGATTAGATAGTTCATGATTCGCACCCTCTACCACGACTAGATCCTTAGGCTCACCTGCCAGTTCATAAAGTCGTTTAACTCCTGCAAGGTCTATCCCAAGATCATCAGTTCCATGGATAATAAGCACTGGTCGTGGAGCAATTTCTGATATCACCTTCATCGGATTGTGTACCTTCGCATCTTCAATCATCCTTGAGAGAATCATCTTCCGAGTGTCTGGATCATCAATCCCACGGATTTGGGTTGGATCAGTTGCAATGATATTGTCAACTGCCATTGGAATCATTGGTGTTTTTGCAAACCAGAGTGTGTCGTAAACAGGAGCTCTTAGACAGACTGCATTGATGCGTGAGTCTTGTGCTGCAGCACATACGGCAACTGCGCCACCATAACTAGCACCATAGACACCCGTCCACGAATCTAAAGTCAGCTCAGACTCAAGAAGATGGGTGACTGCAGCCTTTGCATCCTTCATCTGCCCTGCAAGTGTGAAGATGCCATCACTATCTCTAAACCCTCTGAAATCAAAAGTAAGGACTGCGAAACCACT
>DAOWDY010000210.1 GCA_030638785.1 Candidatus Thorarchaeota archaeon | reverse complement strand
TTTCGCTAAGAGGAAGTAATCCAGTGTCTAGGTCTAGCACGCCTTCATCCAATACCTTCTTTCTACCAGCAATTGATGGATCTCGGGGATTGAATGCTAATACTATAGCGGAATCATGCTGCATCTCCTCTAAGAATGCTATCTCTTCAGAGGTTACAGAGATGTTGATTGAATTATACACTGCACGATCTGCAATCCCGATTTCTTCAACATGCTTCAAACCATGAGTACGAACTGAGGGGGCTGTGGAATCGATGATGATGGGAGAGTGGCTACAATCTACTGCAAAGTCAACATACTTCTCAATTGCATCATTGGATTCTGCAAAGATTTGAATCATACAAGGATTACCGGTCATAGATGCCATTGCATCTTGTTCCTTAATCATCTCTCCCGCTGCGTCTTTATCGAAGATGCCTTTGACTGGATCTGTGACTATTTTATGACCACCGTAGAAGATTGTTCCAGCTAAGACAGTTGGTGTTTCTCCTAGATTACCACCAACTCTTACACCACCGATATTATGGATAATTTGCTCTTTTTCAAACATGAACATTTTAGTCACTCTCCTTTCCAACTAAAATTGTGCCCGAACCATGTTCTCTGATCTCAACCCCAACTATGGGGGACGTCTTTGAAACTATAGCATCCATAGACTGTGAAAAGACAGTTGATGTTTCTGCATGATAGAAGATTCCAAGCTCGGGTAATAGTGAAACATCAGCAACCAAGGTAGCAGAAACCGTCCTCTCGGGTGCACCCTTGAAATCAATCCAAATTCCTTCTTCAGGATAAGGGGATGGATTCTGAGTATTCAGCTCTTCAACCTTGTCAGCAATACGCTTGGGGTCAGAAACGTTCATCATATCAATGAAAGCGATCTGGTCCCTAAACCTCTCAACAGCTTCAAGGGGTACATTTTCAATGTAAGGAATTGCACCCGCCGCATCAATGATCTTTCGAGTATCGCTCTCAATACCATTATGATAAAGGCTTGATAGAGATGAACCAGTATGATGTCCAGGGACCTCAGGTCCTGCAAGTATCAAGAATCTAATGGATGGATTCGAAATCACGTTAATAATAATTCGTTCAATCCCAATGTTTTCCGTCTTGCAAGTTCCAATAATTGAGTAATCAGCATCCACGTGGATCTTCTTGCCAAGGGTACAGACTGCTACAGGACGTTCGGGATTTCTAACTTCGAAATCTCCTGATACTGGAGGCCATTGTTTTCCATTATCGTTCTGATTCATTGTCTGTCTACCTACTCAAATGTGAGGGGTTCAAAGAGATCTTTCGTGACACCTAAAGCTCGTTGTGATTCTGCTGAAGATGTTGCAATGGCATTTGCCATTAATGATACAGCAGTGAAGACTTGCTTTGTACGAATCATCGACCCGTACATGATTGAATCTGCTGCAAACATCTGAGCAGCAACAGTGGACGCTACTACCGCTGAGAGATGAGTCGAATCATCAGCAATTGCAGGATCTTTAAGGAATTTCCATGCTGAAGGAGCATTATGAGGGCCACTGCATGTTGGTAGACCTAGCTCAGATTTGATAGCGATGAGTGTTCTGTAGTCTAACCCAAATCCAGCACCTACGGGCATTGTTGCAGGGTCAATCAGCATTTTCTCAACTCCCGCATTCTGGGCTGCAGCTATTGCCTCTCTAATAGTACTCATCTTCTCTGGAAGAGAAGTTGCACGTGGAGACCATCCAAGTACTACTGCCATATGTAATGAGCTTGAAGCTAGTAAATCCAATTCTTCTTGCTTTGTAGAGAGATTGATACTATTGTAGATCAAACGGTCTGACAACCCGAGTTCGTCACAAATTTCGATTCCTCTCAACCGTGCACTGAGATTTGTTGACTCAAACATCACAGGTCCATCAAAATTCTCAATCACCCAACTGATATGACGCTCCATAGCTTCGGGACTTCGGCCAAAGACCTGAATAATCAAAGGGTGTCCTGTTTTTTCAACCATCAAATTCCCAGTGGATATCCATTCTTTTGTGAGGTTTGCATCGAATTCACCTTTTTTAGTATCCAGAACGATGGGTTGTCCCTTGAAGAATAAGCCACCGATGAGTGTAGTTGGATACTCACCAGGACTTCCCCCAATTGTTACTCCACCAAATTCGTAAATCTGTTGGTCTTTCTTGAATACAAACATTCCATCACTCTCTTCTTGGTCGAGGGCTGAATCCTAATTCACGGACAAGATTAGGAACACTTTCTTCCCATCCAATCCCCATGATATGAACGCCTGACACACCCTTGATTCTCTTAATAGCTTCGATGGTCTCTTGTGCAATCGCTAGACCTGCTTGCTTAGCAGCAAGGTCTTTCTCTTCATCGTTTAGACCATCTTCTGCAATACTCAGTCTTGAAATCATTTTTTCAGGAATTTGAATTCCTGGTACCTTATCGTTCATTTTCTGTGCCATCTCTGAGCTACGAAGCGGTATGACTCCTGCTAATACCCATAACCCCTCATCAGCGATATCGTTCATTAGCTTCTCAAAGGGACGAATATCATAGATAGCTTGAGTCTGGAAGAAGCTTGCCCCAGCTTGTTGCTTATTCAATATCCGTTCTTTCAGGTCCGCAATGTTTCCGCCGTATGGATTGAAAGTTGCACCAGTGAAGAAATCAGGCGTGCCCACTAGTTCCTCGCCAGAGAGATCGAACCCCTCCATCAGGAGTTGTGTCAGGTCAAGAGCAAGAGTTGAATCCACGTCAAAGACCATTTTTGTGTGGGGCTGGTTTCCAAGTAGGACATGGTCTCCGGTCACAAATAGTACATTCCGGATACCAAGGGCATATGCTCCATAAAGGTCACTTTGGATTGCAATCCTATTGCGATCGCGTCCTGTCATCTGTAGTATTGGCTCAGCACCTTCTTGAACAACAAAGTGAGCACTTGCAATATTGCTCATACAAGGAATACCTCGAGGATTATCTGTAACATTGATTGCATCACAGTGATCCTTCAGGATTCGTATTCTTTCTCTAAGGAGTTCAGCATCAGCACCATGAGGAAGCGTAACCTCTGCGGTTACTACAAACTCTCCCTCATGGAGTAGATTCTCAAGATGCGAACGATACAAATCCTCACTTCCAGATGTCTATTTCTAGGTGCTTACAACTGGCATATCATCTTTGCTGCATAGTGACAATCTAGCAACAGTTACTCAACTTCTGTTCTTTGTACTGATATGTCCGGATTCATTTGCTGCAGTCGCTGGACCATTTCAATTGCTAGTTCTGCCTGCACAAATATGGTGGTTTCTTTGTACTCGCTCTTGTCAACAGTTCCAACTTCGTGTAGCCAAGAGAGCAATGACATTCCTTCATCGCCATAGGGTAGTTCTATTGCATATGTATACAGTTTGGGTAATTCCGAATCTACTGCGGCAAGTAGTTCCTCCAATCCGGTTTCTTCTTTCGCAGATATTGCTGTAATAGTATTTGCATACTGCTCGTAGTGTATCATTTTCTCCGCTAATTCATCTGATGATATCAGATCAGCTTTATTCAATGCCATCACAAGGGGAATACCATTCGCTTCAATGTCTGCGAAAGTTACAAGACAAGTGTCTATCTTTCGTTCCATTTCTTCTATGGAATCTGAAGCATCAACAACCAGAATAATAACATCGGCTTCAGAGATTTCCATCAGGGTTGTATTGAACGCTTTCAAGAGCTGGTCAGGAAGGCCACTGATGAATCCAACGGAATCAGAGATCACCACCTGTCGATTCAAGGACTCTAGTTTAGTGGTCTTTGTGGATAGAGTCGTGAATAACTTATCAGCTATCTCGACCTCTGAGCCAGTTAGGGCATTATGAAGAGTACTCTTGCCAGAATTTGTATATCCAGCGAGGGCAATATCGAGAAATCCAATTCTTGACCTTCGCTTACGTTTCAGGGCTTGTGCCTTTGAGATCTTTCGTAGCTTTTCCTCGATAAGTGCAATTCTCTTTCGAATCTCAGACATTCGTTTTGTTAGAAGGTCTTCACCGGCACCAACTTGATCAGTTGTGGGACGATCACCAGTGTGCTCATTCTGAAGCCGCATCTTAATCTGATGTCTTTCGAACGGTAGTTCATATCTCAGTCGTGCCTGCTCAATCTGGAGCTTTGCCTGTGGAGTTCGGGCATGCCGGTCAAAGATCTCCAATATGACCTGTGATCTGTCTCTAACCTCGATTTCGAAACGTTCCATGAGTCTGAACAACTGACTAGATTTAAGATGGGGAGCGAATAGAGCAAACTCAGCAGGTTCTACTTCAAGCCATGTAGCAATCTCTTCGACCTTCCCAGTACTAATTCCGAATTTTGCAGACGGAGGGCCCACTATATCAAAGGTTCCAAGAACTGTGTATCCAGCAGTCTTTGCAATTGCTTCGAATTCTGGCAACAGATTAGGTTCCCTGTAAAACCTTCGCTGAATTAGAATAGCGCTTTGAATCTCCATTAGGTTCCATCCACAATTGTTCAGTCTTAAAGAGTACGTTTTGCGTCAAAACAAAAGGTTCATTGCTAAAGAGAGTCGGCAACTCATCGAACTTCAATGAGTAGATTTGAGATTAAAGCCAAGGATGGGATGGCACGCCTTGGAAGATATACAACCGAACATGGTACAGTAAAGACACCACTGCTAATGCCAGTGATTCATCCAGGTAAATCCGAGATTAAATCGACTGACCTTGTTGAGAAGTTCGGATTTCAAATGGTAATCACAAATTCCTACATAATCAAATCTAACGAGAAGTTCAGAGATATTGCTCTTTCAGATGGAGTTCATGGTCTACTTGATTTTGACAAGCCCATAATGACAGATTCGGGAACATTCCAGATGTATTTTCACAAACTCCCAGAGGAGGAAATCGACCCCTTGGAGATAGTGAATTTCCAGAAGCGTATTGGTTCTGACATAGGAACAATACTTGATGCTTTCTCAAGTCCAGATGTTGGCAGGGCAAAGGTGGAGTCTGATGTCAGTCTCTCATTAGAACGTGCTAAATTATCAGTTTCCCAGAAAGGGAAAATGCTGCTCGCGGGGACTGTTCAAGGTGGTATCTACCCTGATCTTAGAGAAGCGTCTGCAAGGGAGATGGCAAAGCTCTCTTTTGATGTCTACCCAGTTGGAGGGATTGTTCCTCTCATGGAGAGATACAGATATGCAGACATTGTTCGAATAGTCTTAGCCTCAAAGAAACACCTGCCCATAGATAAGCCAGTACATCTCTTTGGTGCAGGACATCCTATGATGTTTGCACAGGCTGCGCTCCTAGGATGTGACTTCTTTGATTCAGCTTCATATGCAAAGTTTGCAACTTCTGGGAGAATGTTATTGACCAGCGGAACGGTTCATCTAGCAGAACTCGCCGAGCTTCCCTGTGATTGTCCGGTCTGTAGCTCCACAACT
>DAOWDY010000270.1 GCA_030638785.1 Candidatus Thorarchaeota archaeon | reverse complement strand
TTTGTTTGAGCCGCATTTCCAATTGAAACTGCAACAGCTATACCAAGGTCTCTGGAAGCAAATTCCTCCAGTCTCTCAATTAACCAACCACCACTCTGAGAGATCAGGGCTACAGATCCCTTTCTAGTGCGTGCGACTCTCTCGGAAGGTAGGAAGAACGTATCAAGTTGTTCTGGGACAAAGACACCGATGCAGTTTGGACCGACCATAGTAATTCCGTGTTTCTCTGAGATTTCAATTATTTCCTTTTGAAGGCTTGAACCAGACACTCCTGTTTCGCTGAATCCGCCTGATATGACAATTACTGCTTTGATGTTCCTCTCGCCACACTGTTCAAGAACGCTTGGTACATATTTCGCTGGAACCGAAATAACTGCGAGATCAATGTCGTAAGGAGCTTCCAAGATAGACTTGTAGACTTGTTGACCTTCTACAAACCCTCCTCGTGGATTGATAGGGTAAGTAATCAGGTTATTTTCAAAGCATAACTTTCGAAAGATCACATTACCTGGTGAGAAGGGATTTGTTGTTGAAACTCCAACCACCGCTGTGACCCTAGGATTTAGCATCTTGTTCAGTCCTTTCATCTCTGACCCTCGGTATCTGATGGTGTTGACCGCAAAATGTAATCATCCCTTATATGGCATACGCCTACCAATGTCTATGAAAGTAGGAAGTGTCACTCGATGAGTGACTATGGTTTAATCTCTGCTAGAATCTGACGCATACGAGGCTCGGCCAGAACTGCATGTTGTAACTTGCATAGTAGTTTTGTGACTTCAGCATAGACAGCAGCACGTGCAGGATCTGTGGATGCCTCTGCGCTCTGCATCGCCTCTTCGCTCTGTTGATTGATTCTTTTGATAAGTCTCTTTTCGAGTTCTGGTCCGCCCCACCCAAACCCATCAAAGGCATTGTGAGCTTCGGAGATCTTATCTTGTGGTTTGGGTAGATTATCTGTGAGAACACCCTCGAGACCTTGGAAGTATTTTGCTACTGCACGATTGATTCGTTCTGCCTCTGATGCATCAAGATAGGTTTCTTGAGGTCTCTTCTTGATAAGGTCTTGAAAGAGTCTCGCACCTGGTGCTTCAGTAAGCAATCCCTTCACAATCTTTGCTAGAACTCGTGAAGGAATCTCAATGACATCACCCATGTATTGGGAATGTGACTGATATCGATGAATCTCCTTGATGACTTCTGCCCAGAAAGTCGGGATGAGCACATGACACCTCTTTGAGTATTGCTCAATGAGCCGTGTCGTCTGACCGATTATTCCCCATTCGTCGTTCTCCACGTCAACTTTCTTGTAGGGCTCTCTTGGAACATCTGGCTTGTCTGAAACAAGTGATACTAGACTTGGGTCGCTTGTAGATGTCTGACCCCCGGTTGTAGTTCCAGTGGAAGCAGCTGCTTTGCTTTCACCTTCTAGCAGTGAGAGAATCTCTGCTGCCGGAGTTGCACTGGTTTCAGCTCGTTTGGCCTTCTCAGAAAGTTTTGGTAGGATACTCTCAATTTGAGTCAACCTCTTGACAATGAGGCTAAGAATGTTTGAAGTTGATGCAGGTATTCCTTCAGCTGATGTTGCTTCTTCAATCCAGGATCTTGTCTTGATGAGTCCCTGAGCCAATGAATCGACTCTATCTGGATCAACATATCCATCTACTTGTGAACTGATCAAGAAGTGCATCAGTGTTGAGTTCAATGTAACGATTAGTAGGAGTCTGTCTATCAGATCCTCAGTCTTAAAGGGCTCAGACACGTCCTCACATCCCTGGTTGTTGGTCTCCACCTGTTCCTGGAGTCATATAGTAACTGAATAATTCTCGGAAGTCTGCAATAGCGTCGACAAGTTCCTTTCGCTGAACACCCTTGGATCTCATAAACCAGCTTTGCTTGAGTGGCGATGCACCACTGTGAAGGTTAACAAGCTGTGTTGCTTCATTGATAATCTGAACCAGCTCAGGAATCTTTGGTAGCCCAAGTAACAGAAGTAGGTCTGTTGGTGGGTCTTTTGTGAGATACTGAACATAACATGGAGTAATGGCCGCTCCTGGGGCAATGAACTTGTCAAGTGCCTCCTTCAGATGCATACCGTACTCAGCCTTGCTGATATGCCGTGGTCCCGAGAGTACATAATAGACTGACTCAGCATTTGGCTCATCACCAACGTCAGCATATGATGCTTCCCTGATAGCATAGTCAATCATTGCCTTCAGCTGTTGTGGCATACTACCCGCATCTGGAATAAGACCAACATCTTTGTAGAGTGCTGGAACAACAACTGGATCAAGTTTCCTTGCATAGTCCGCAAGGTCTGTTGTTGGGAACACGTCCTTGTGTGCCTCATAGACACCAGGTGATAACATAGCTTCAACAACATCTAGTGCAAGTGGATTGACAAGCTCAACAAATGCTTGTTCTGTACGAGCCTCTAGCTCTCCACCCTCATCTAGGGTTGAAGGTACCATCTTCTCAATTGAACCAATGTCTGCAATATCTACATTCAACTCTCTCTGAAGATAGTCAACACTATCAGCTCCTCTTGATTGGAGGATTCGCTTCAGCATTGTCCTGTTGCTAAGGAGAATAGTAAGGTCAGCACCTCTCTCTTGGAGCTGTGCTCTTAGAAGTCGAGAAACCGCCCAAATCGAGTTAAGCGCCTCACTTGATTGTCCTTCGAATGGAAGGATACCAATGACGTAGACGAATATTCGTCGGCCCTCTTCCTCTTGGAATCTCTGCTTGAGGAGTTCGATAATGGCTGGAGTTCCTCCACAACCGGTACCGCCTCCAAGACTTGTGAATACACAGAAACCAGATACTCCTTCGAAACCAAGATTGCCAAGCTGGTCGAAGATGATATCTTTGGACTCGAGGACTGCATTGTAACCATCCATGAAACGACCACCAACACCGATTTCGCTTGCACCGTAGAGGAGAGTATGTTCCTTTGGTATCCCATATTTGGAGCGTACTTTCGTAATGTCCGCTCTATCGGTGTTCATCAGAAGATAACCTCTGACTCGTGATGGCAGTTTCTTATCTGCGCTTGATTTTAGGTATGAGCCAACGATGTTTGAACCACACTCACCAACACCTATGGCAAAAACCTCAGCTGCTTTGGTTTCTTCTTCTCCGATTCTTGTTGGACCGTTCTGCATGAACACTGTCTCCTTGCTTTATCCTCGTTTATCGACGAGTGCTTGTGCACTCAATTTGATTGCCCAAGTGAGATATGAGCTTATGTCTTCTCTACTATAGGTTTCTCTAATCTTCCTCACTGCATCATCGATGAACTTCTCTCGTTCATCAGTACTTGCAGTTGGACTAAACCCAGCCATGAACATCTTCATTGACTTGTGCCAGTCATCCATCTTCTCTGCTTTATCAACCCACACAGTTCTCATTGTACTAAGTTCATTGAAGTATTCTAGGGCTGCATCGAGCTGCTCGGCTCCTTCAAGGTCGTCTTCTAGTTTCTTCATCTTTGATAGATCGTAGATGAGCTTGCTGAAGTCTTTGGCATGATTCTCGAATACTCTTTCAATAGTTGAGTAGTAATTGCTTCGAGTGCGGATCTCCTTATTGTATTCTTCCGCATCCTTGCCAGCAATGGTCTTGATTACTCCAAGCATCTCCCCCTGAACATTAGCAAGTGTCAGACAGACCTCCAGAGGTTCGGTTATATACTTAGATTCTTCTTGAAGCGATGAAGGTACCTGTTCAAGCAGTGTCTTCAGACGCTCAACGAATTCAGGCATCTCTTTGTCTTCGAAGAGGGAAATTGCACCACTAATCTGTCGATATGCTTCATTGCCTCTCTCCCTGACTTTATTCTGAATGTCTTTAGAAGTTGTCATTCCAGCTAGAATATCGAAGACATCAGCAGCATCCTCTAATTCACTAGGTGGCTTATCTATATATTTCTTGAGAATTTTCAACTCTTTCTCGAGGGGTACTCCAATTGTGGTTGCCTTAGTGAAGTTATCATGCAATCCCTTAGCTTCTAGCTGTAATGATTCGATGACCTTTCCAGTGATCTTCTTTTCGTAAAGCTCGATCATCTTCCTCGCAATTGCTGGAAGACTGAAAACGGTTTCAGCGGCAACTCCGACACTATTTAATTCACTGATAGCATCTTGAACTTCTGCGGGAATCTCTGCCCCTGCTCCCATGAGTTTAGCTGCAGCAAGTCGAATCTTAACTCCAAGACGATATCTGAGGTTCTCCAATGCCTCATCTGCCTTAGCTAGAATCGTTTCCTTGATGGTTCGCATCTCTGAACGAATCTCTGCAAACTCGTTCAGCTTCTTTATTCTCTCTGAACCCTCATCCAAGTCAACAATGAGGGGTAGGAAAATCTCGGCATATGCTGGTTTGATTGTCTGCAGGTCTCCTATGATAGCCTCAATCTCTTGTTCGCAGGCTTCCCTGAAGGTTGCGACGCCACTCTCAACTGCAGTTCTAAGGTTCTGTAGTGACTGGAGAAGGTATACTATCCCACCACCTTCAAGCTCGTCAACCTTTGGAGCTTTCTTGCTTAGCTGTGCATAATCAAGCACTCGATCAGCTGATGTAGCGAGTTCATTGAATCTATCTATGTATCCTTTAATCAGATTCTTGACAGCTGTTTTATGATTTTCATCCATACTGTGTGCCTGAACATAGATTGATACCATGCTGTCAAGTTCGTTCTTTTTCATTTCCTTCTTGGATGTCTTTACGAAGTCCTTCAACGCGGAAGCATCAGTGATACCTGTATCCGCAGCGGCATCAGTAGCTTTTTGCACATCATCAATAAGTTCCTCGACCTTGCCTTTGAGGGCTATCTTGACCTGCCCTTCCCACTCTACCATCTTTTGGTATGAAGAGAGTAGGCTTGGGACTTCTTGGTTCTCCACAACAAGTGCTGGCGCCTGTGGAACAATATCGGATGTAGTCGGGATTCCTGCCTCGACAAACTTTGTAGTGGTTTCGTGTTTCATGTTGATGATCCTGTCTTTCAACATGTTTGCAACTTGAAGCTTTGAGGCTTGCATTTGACTCTCTAAACTGATGAGAGAAGTCAGATTCTCCGAACTTGATGCTTCCTTGGCAAGGATTCGTAGTTTCTTTGTAAAGTCCATTGGAAGTTCTAGACCTAGGCGGACAGATGTTTCAACCCAGGCTTGAAGTGACTCGATGTCACTCATCAGTGATACTCCCAGCATTCGACCAACCTCGCCCCTTCTTCCGTCGAGGTAAACCTTTTCGGATTGTAGTTTATCATTCATCAATATCAGGTCTGCAGCAGAGAGACCGGAAACATCATCATTTGAAACTGATGTTGAAACCTCTCCTCGGTCGATTGTGATGTGACGTTCAAAGGTTTCAACTGTTCGTTTATTCTCATCTAGAAGGTCTTTTACGGACCTGGAAAGTTCTGCTAACAATCCTGATGATTTAGTCGAAAAGACTTCACCGAACTGAAAGAGTCTTTCAAAGTCAGACATGTCCCCTGCACCAATAGAAGGAAAGCTGATTGAAGCAATTGCCTTTGCCTCAGCTGGCTTTATTTCCTGTAGTTTGGGTAGAGTTGCCATTATATCTCGATGCTCTTTCCTGAAGAGCTCTGCGAAGTCTCGAACTATTCTCATGAACATGTCTTCAAGATCGCTGTCAATCTTTTCGAGCTGTGCCTGAACCTTTCTCTTCTTCAAAATGCCAGAAGTTCCAAGCTCATTCTCAGCCTTAGTGAAATTAGCAAATACTTCATAGAGTTGGCGTACCTGGTGAGCAGTCTGCTCTTCAAGTCCAGGATTTAATGATACCAACATTCCTTTTGTTTCTGAGAGGCGGTCGAGTTCGCGTCTCCACTTATTGCTGTCCAAGAAAGTTCCTCCTGTTAAGCGGCGCTAAATGTGAGATTGATAGGTCTTAAGTGTGTTCTGTGTTTATTCTCTTTGATGAGCTTAGAGTCTATTTTTCGACGGTTATCAATGCTGTTTTGCACAATAATGACCTAAAAGGGTGATTGTGTAAAATCTTAAAAACAATCTTAGATGATACGCAACTTACTTAATAGTTGTAATTTTAGTTACGAAGGCGAATCAAATGTCTGCTTCCTCGGAAGGTACGATGGCTTCTGCGCGTCTGCAACATAGCATCACTACTGTGCTAGAGCATGACGTGATTAATCTATACCAAGACGATAAATGCGTCTATGCCGCTTGTACCGATTCCAAAGTTAGGGTATGGTCAAAAGGTGATTGGCAATTAATCGCCGAACTAGGTGAAACTACATCTCCCCTTCTAGCAGTTCATGTTGATGATGAAAATGTCTATGCTACATGCGAACGTCGAGTCTACGTCTGGAACAAGAGCACATGGGGAATGATTGGCTGGTTCGAACTCAGTTATTCAGCAGTCACATCCACACTTTGCGGAGAGTTTCTCTATGTGGGTGCCAAGGAAGGTAGACTTGTATCAATAGCAAAAGACACGCATGACACTTCTAGTTGGCAATTATACAAGGCGGATATCACTAACATCTGGGCTGATGAGGAGATCATTTGTGCTTCCACAAACAAGGCTGAGCCTGTTATTTGGAAGATAGAAACCGCAGCTGCTCCAACAGAGATTATTCGACTTGACAAGAAAGATAAAGGTGCCAAGATAGTTGGGAACAGTTCATTCATCCTCTCGGGTGTGAATGCTTCAGAAGTCAAAGTCTGGGATAGAGTTGACTGGACTCATGTTCGAACCCTTCAACCGGTAAACAGCAATGGGATAATTTCAATGTGGGCAAACAACATGTATGTTGTTGCTGCATCCAACTCGTCGAACATCACTATCTGGGACCTGAGGAACGGTAATTCTCTTGGAAGCATAAAGATTGATGGAGCGAAAATATCCCAGGTCTTGGCTGATAAGCAGTTCCTTATTCTGGCAACTTCAAATGGCATCATGATTGCTAGTGTAACTCTCGGGAATCAACCCTTAGACCTTTCTGCAGAAGAAGATCTAATGTACGGTACACAAATTCTAAGGACTTCCCCTTATGATGTTCTTGAGGTCATTTATGAGTTACAGAAGAAAGGCGACGGGTATCTGCATAAGGGTGCATATCATGAAGCTGTTAGTGAGTTTGAACACGCTCTTCAGCTATTGATTGACAACACACAGGCTCTCTTAGAGGTGCCAGAAGAGAGAGAGAAATTAACAACCGAACTTAGCGATCGACTTGGTCAATCGCTGTTAAGATCCAAGATAATTGAACTTGGGCAATTGGCTGAGGAGATCAAAGACGTGGCATCTGAACTCGAGCGTGAGGGGCGCTCAAGTATGGATGATAAAGCGCTTGATAATCTGTGGCTACGGACTTCACGAATAATGAAAGAGAGTCGTGTACTTGCTGAGGCACAGGAAGGTCATATACTGAGCTACCAGCTATCTCACGCATCAGATGAACTTGAGGCTGAACTGTCAGATGCCAAGGAGAAACTAGAGCGGTATAAGGAAAAGATCAATCATGCTCGTACCCTTATACAGAACTTGCGGAGCGAGTGGCGATGGATTGAACGAAAAAGAACAACTCTTGATGAACGTCTTGAGTTCTTAAATAAAGCCATCAAATCTCTAGAAACAAGAATTAAGGAGTCTGAAGAAGATGAAGAGGTCATTGAGATTCTCTCAGCTTCATTAATTGAATACACTCGCATTCATGATCAGATATCAAGAATCCTCACAGTAGCCAAGGAAGAAACCGAAGAAGTTCCTTTCTCTCGTGAAGAAACTGTCGGAGCAATACAGGGTATTCTAAGTGTCATTCCAAAACGCAAGACCGCTCTACTCAAGATTCTAGATGAATCAGAAAGGAATCGTGAAGTTGAAAAGCTTGTGTCAGCATTACAGCAGGCTCTTGTAGCTGCAGAGCATCACAAGATGAAAGATGAGGCTGTGCGAATCAACTCTGAGATTGCCGCCTTACTCGGGTTCCCTCCAGAAGGAGAAAAGGAAGAGAAGAAACCAAAAGAACCCAAGAAAACCAAAGAAGCGCCTGAAGAAGTGAAAAAAGCGAAGAAAGCCCCCGCTAAAGAAAAGAAGAAAGCTTTGGAGAAAGAAGGGGTGCCCAAAACAAAGAAACTTGCAACGAAAGAGAAGCAAGCACCTAAGAAACGTGCAAAGAAGAATGCTTAGTAGTCTAACCGCCTGCTGAGAGCAGGTCTGTTTCAACCATCGTCTGTATTTCCAGTAGAAGGTCATACTCTTCTCGTAAGACCCCAAGCCATTCATCTGCTAGGTTTTCTAATATGGGATCTAAGGCAAATGCATGTTCTGCAGCTCCAAGTGCATTTTCTACTTCACCAATCATGTAATTGCAAGCTGCGAGATTATACCAACTAATTGCTGAATTTGGATCTAGCTGGATTGCATTATGCAATGCTTCGCGTGCATCCTCCCATCTCTCTCCCGTCATGAGAACTGTTCCTAGGAGGTACCAGTCTCTCTGGTTTCTTGGATTAAGTTTCAGGGATTCCTTTAGTGAAGTGATTCCCTCTGATTCTTCTTTCAGCAAGAAGTGCAAGTACGCTTTGTCAGCCCATACTTGATATGCAGTTGGCTCTAGGTTTAAAATTGAGTTCATAGCCACGATTGCTTTCTTGGGTTTCTTGAGTTCAAGATTGCAAATAATAACTCTATCCAGTACTGTTAGGTTATTTGGCTCAATCTCTGCAGCTCTTTCAAGAGCCTCTATCGCTTCGCTGAACTTGGATTTGTCCATGAGCGTCGATGCAAGGTCAAGGAATTGTCCTGTATCAGGACGATTGTTTGCCACTGTCAACACGTTACCCCAGTTAGTAATGCTCAATGAGCTATATGTAGTACACATTTTCGCCGTGTAAATTTGCATATAAACCATATTCTCATCGCACTTTTTGTGTAAATGAGTGCATAAGCAATGAAAACCGATTCCGCAAGGTTTATGTATTATTCTATCAGTAGAATATGTGTTATTCTACCAGCGTAATAGGATTGATGATGATGGCTCCACAAGGGAAAGAAGATGAAAACGAATTCTTGCCAACTACCTACCTCGCGGTCTTGACCCTTATTGGACGTGGAGCAAGGTATGGATACGAAATCAACACTCTCATCGAAAAACATGGATACAGAGAGTGGGTCGAAATGCGCTTCTCTTCCGTGTACAAGGCACTCAAGGAACTGGAAGATAGAGGACTGATTAAGGGAATTAAAGAGAACCCATCAATGAAGACGTCTCGTAAGATGTATACCCTCACTCGAAGAGGTAGGAATGGTCTAAGGAAACAGATCTACTTGTGTTTGAGTGCACCTCCCCGTGCTAAGACATTGTTCGATCTCGGGTTATCAGCGATGAGTTTACTCACCAAGTCGGATGTTCTCAACGCACTAAATGATTACAAGACACATCTTGAGAGCAACTTGGCGTTTCTCTACGA
>DAOWDY010000274.1 GCA_030638785.1 Candidatus Thorarchaeota archaeon | reverse complement strand
TAGCGAAGGGCATCTTCAGCAATAATACGTTCAGTAATATCAATCTCAAGGACTTGAATTGCTGAATTGTTCTCGAATTCTGTTGCCGTTACAAAGGATTCCACCCATCGAATGGATCCATCTGGCTGGATATATCTAAACTGCTTCATAGGTAATGATTCGTGTTCAGAGTCCAACAAAGCAATTCGTTCTTGAAGATCCTGTTTGTCGTCAGGATGAATCATGTCCCATACTTCCTGAGATGAGAAGGATAGAAGTTCTTTTCCAGAATAACCCCTCGCTTCAGCAAAAGAGGAATTCACATAGACATACTTGCCATCTTGGAGAATCGCAAATCCTTGCATTGAATCATCTACAAGTTGTCTATACTTGGCCTCTGATTGGGCAAGTGCTTCTTGGATTTCTATACGTTTACTGATGTCTGTCCCTGAGGAAATCACATGTTTTTCTCCACCAATCTCCACAAGTTGAGCTGAATAGAGTACGGTGAAAGTGTCACCGGATTTCTTGCGCACATCAATTTCGTAACTCTGCGGTGTGGTCTGTTCATTTAGTTCTTTGAGAATAGTTTCGAGCTGATTTGGATTTGCCCAGAGGTTCAGATCTTCTCTACTACCTCCTTTCAGTTCTTCTTGTGTATATCCCGTTGCGAGACTGAAGGCTTCATTCGTGTCAATTATTTTTCCTGTTTCCCAATTTGTAATGGTCATATAAACCGGGCTATTTGAAAAAGCAAAGGCAAGTTTGGCCTCTGAATTTCTCAGGGCCTCTTGTGTTTTCTTACTCTCGGTAATGTCTTCCATTACCCCAATATACCTTACAGAATTGTCTTCCACAACTATCCTGCCAGACCCAGAAACAGTCACGTAGTGGCCAGCCTTATGAAGAAGCCTGTACTCAAACCCTTGAAGGTTACTACCATCATAATTCCGTGAAAGCCTCTTCTCCACATTTCCCCTATCTTCAGGATGAACAAAATCCAATGCACTATGTCCGAGAAGTTCATCAGGCTCATAACCTAGGACAGTTCTAATCTGTGGGCTAACATAACTATAATCCCAGTCCTGATTCAATTCCACAACAACTGAAACTAAATTGCTAACAAGTGATCGGTACTTTTCCTCGCTATCTCGTAAAGCTTGATCTGCTAGCTTGCTATCTGTATTATCAACCATTGATAATACCAATCCAGTCACTTGCTTTTCGCTATCAACAATTGGTATCAAGCTCCAATCCTTGTATCTGACACCAAACTCAGGATGGTCAGGATAAACGAAAGAACTAGAAATACTGTAGATTGGCTCTCCAGTTGACATAGTAACATGGAAATGCTCCTCTATTTCTGCATTGGGATGTAGTTCAAAGATATTCTTTTCCGGGAAATAAGATGGCTCTCGTTCAACTGCATGAGCATACGCACGGTTGACTCGGACGTAGTTAAATTGGGGATCAAGAAAAGCCATCTCCAGGTTAGTCGTGTCAAGAATCTTTTCTAGTAACCTAGTTGTATCCTTTAGCGATTGTTCAGCGGTTTTCCTCTGACTGATATCCTCAATAATACCCACTGTATACTCAGCCATACCTTCAGCATTTCTAACAACACTTCCAGTTGTTCGAGCCCAGAAGAAACTCCCATCTCGTCTGAGGTACCTTTTCTCTTTGTGAAAATGATCGTAATCGCCTTGTAACAAACCTTGTATTGATGCAGAGTCCAAATCAACATCATCGGGGTGCGAAATGTTCTTCAAGTGCATCTGTGTGAGTTCATCGTGCGAATATCCGAGGAGTGTTTGGGCTGCTTCATTTGCATCTAGAACGTTCTGTTTAGTATTAAGGAACATAATTCCAACTCCGGCTTTTTCGAAGATAGCCCGGAATTTCTCCTCACTGTGTCGTAAAGTATCTTCAGCAATCTTCCTATCAGTAATATCCACGCCAGACGAGAGGGAGCCAATCGCAGTCCCATTGCTATCTCTTAATACCACGTTTCTCCAAAGTAGCATCTTCTCTTGGCCATCTTCCGATATTACAGGGTTTTCAAATTCTTCAACTTCGCTGACATTGCCTGAACTTATCTTGGAATGAACTTGCTGTATTTGTTCTTTGATTCTTGATGGGATGAAATGCTCAACCCAGTTCTTTCCTATGATGTCTTCAGCATCAAGTCCTAGAATTTCGCATCCTTTTCGATTTATTAGAGTGACAATCCCATTAGTGTCTAAGGAAACTACCATTGAGCCAACAATGTCGAGATACTTCTCTGCACGATCTCTCTCTTCACGAATACGCTGAGTTGCTAGATTGTAAGCAGTGACATCCTGACTGTTAACTGTAAATCCTACAATCTCTTTATTTTTCAAGACAGGTTTAATGCGCACGTTGAAAATTATCTTTCCTGCAATATTATCATCATATTCGACCTGATATTCTATTGATTCTTTGGTTTCCATAATAAGTTCAAGTTTGCTTCTAAGAGTATCAGCTTCCTCAGGATTACGCACCTCATACACTGGCACTCCTATCATAGATTCCTTATCAAGCCCAGGAACAGTTCTATTTATGAAAACAACATTCGACTTGGAATCTAACAACATGATATTATCAGGAGAATTATCAACTATAGCTTGAAGATTCTCTTGTGTTGTCATAAGGGCGTCTTCTGCCATTTTCCTTTCAGTTATGTCTTGAGTCATTCCTACAATGAATTCAATTTCACCAGACTCATTTCGTGTACATGTTACTGTCAGATCCACCCAGATAGTTTCCCCATCTTTATTGATGTATCTCTTTTCCATGCGATATGATTTTCTTTTCAATTGTATAATCTCACTAAATAACCGAGCATCTTCTTCCGCATCCTCAGGATAGGTGAAATCTGCAATCTTCATTTCTTTCAGTTCATCCAAATCATAACCAATTATTTTGAGAAATGCATCATTAGCCTCAATTATCCGGTCTTTAGTATCAACAATTGTCATCCCTATGGCTGCATTCTCGAAGATTGTTCTAAAGCGGGCTTCACTTGCTTTTATGGCCAATTCTGCCTTTTTCTTTTCAGTTATGTCTTGAGTTTGTACGATGTAGCCTCTTACTGAGTCAATCATTTCGCTACGGAGAGAACCGAGAGTCACATGGTGATATCGATATCCAGATCGCGAAGTCTTGTAAAGACCTTGCTGGTTCATCTGATCGAAATCAAACACAGTTTCAAAAGATACTATTTCCCCATTCTTTAACCGATTTCCCATTTCAGGAGTGATGTTTGAGTCGTCAAAGAGATTGAATCCTTTCAGAGCGTCAATACTAGATATACCAAACATCTCGAGAGATGCCTTATTTACATCAAGGATATCGCCATTGGAATCAAATACGTCTATTGCAACTGGAGAATCCTCAAAGATGCGTCTGAACTCCTCCTCTGACTTCTTTAGAGCTTCCTGAGCTACATTGAGAGCTGTAATGTCTTTGAATGTCCATACTCGACCAACATTCTTTCCATCTTGATTCAGAGGAGATGAAAGTCGTTCAAATATACGAGAATCTTTCAGTCTGATGAGGTCTAAGACCTGTTCATCGCTTAGATATAATTCAGTAACTCTACTTGTAAAACTAATAGGATCTTCCAGTGTATCTAGAACGTATCCCATTAGCTGTCTATCATCAATTATGCTTTCAATTTGACTCTCTGGAATACCCCACATTTCACCAAATCTTGAATTCCAATGAAGGACCTCTTCAGTGGAACTAGTAACAAGGAGTCCATGGCCTGTTGATTCAATTGTTGATCTAAAGAGGTCTTGGTTCTTTCGTAGTTCATCTTCTGCTTTTTTCCGTTCAGTGATATCTTCAACCATCCCTATTACAAAAAGTATCTCTCCAGATTCATTTCTTGAAACAGATACTGTGAGATTACCCCATACCACAGCCCCATCTTTTCTGAAAAAGCGCTTCTCCAGCGTATAATGGTCGCGTTTTCCTTCAAACATTTCATTATTAAGCTCTAATTCTAATTCCATATCTTCAGGATGTGTAATGTCTGCGACTCTTCTTTGAATAAGCTCATCTTCTTCGTATCCGAATAATTTCAGGCCCGCAGGATTGATTTCCTCAATTTTGCCTTGCATATCAACAATTGCCATCGCGACTGCAGCGTTCTCATACACACTTCGAAATCGTTTCTCACTCTTTTGCAGCGATTCTTCAGCCTGTTTTTGTTCAGTTATATCTTCAACCATACCTAGAGCAAATGAGGGTGTGCCATCTGTTGCTCTAACTAACGTCCATGTGAGCTTTCCCCATACCATGTTTCCATCTTTTCGGAAGTACCTTTTCTCAATCTGATATGCATCGGTTCCACTTTCGGTGGCCTCTTTCGCTAGTCTAGAATCTTCTTCCATATCCTCAGGATGAGAGAAGTCTGAAACAATTAGCTCAACCATTTCCTCCGCTGAATATCCCAACATTTTCAACATTGCTGGATTGGTTTCCAATAATTCGTCATCAGGAGAAACAATCGTCATACCAATCCCTGCTCGCTCGAACATTGTTCGGAATCGTGTTTCGCTATTACGCAGAGCTTCAATAGCCACGGTGCGTTCTGTAACATCTTGCATCTGAACAAAGTAACCTTGAGGTGATCCGTCATCTTTCAAACCTAATGGTGCAACTACCGTGTCGATATATGCGATTCCAGATTTTGACGTTTTAAAGAGAGATAACTCCTTCACCTTTTCGAAATCAAATGTAGATAGAAACCTGACTGTTTCACTCTGTAGAACTCGCGCTTTTACATCTTCAGGGAGATTAGGATCTTCAAAGAGTTTGAATCCGAGTATATCAACTACACTGGATACGCCAGCCAATTCAAGGCCTGCTTTATTTACATCGATCAAGATTCCATCCGAGTCATAAAGATTGTTTGCAATCGCCGACTCTTCGAAGATACTTCTGAACTTCTCCTCACTCTTACTGAGTGCTTCAGATGCTACAGCCTGCACGGTTACATCTTCAACCATACCAAACATAAAGAGGAACTCATTTGCTTCATCACGAACAAGAGATGCAGAAAGCTTACCCCATATCACAGAACCATCTTTTCTGATGTATCGCTTTATCAGACTAAATGTATCCTCTCCAGATTCAAACGCCTCCCCAAGCAATTCATCAAGAGCTATATCATCTGAATGACTGAAATCATTGAGCCTCATATTTAGGGATTCTTCTTTGCTATATCCCATTAGTTGTTCAAATGCTGGATTCGAATCAAGAATTTGATATTCCTTGTTTGTAACGAATATTCCAGTGCCTGCACCCTCATAGAGGGCACGGAATCTTACCTCACTTTCGTGTAAAGCTTCGCGGTCTTGTTTTCGTTCTGTAATATCTTCTAGCATACCAATGGTAAAAATGGGCTGACCATAGGCATTTAGAACTGGGGATACACTCAATCGACCCCAAATCATTTCTCCATCTTTACAGAGAAGTCGCTTCTCCATTTGATAGCTGTCTCTAAGACCTGAAAGCATCTCCTTACTCAGACGTTGTTCAGTTTCTCTATCTTCCTCAGTAGTAATTTCAAAAACGTTAATCCCTACAAGTTCATCTACATCATATCCTAGCATGTACGCAAGTGAGGTGTTCCCCTCAAGAATAAGCCCATCTAAATCAACACGAGCCACTCCAATTGGGGCCTGTTCGAAAATTGCTCTAAACCTAGATTCGCTCTCTTTGAGGGCATCCTCCATCTCTCTGGTGTCAACTGCATTTTTGATGTGGTGGACAAGTTCTTTGAATAGGTTCTCGAAGTCTTCAATATCTTTCTTTAGATAGAAATCAGCTCCCAGGTTCAAGGCTCGAATTGCAACTTCTTCTCGACTCCTCCCTGTAAACATGACAAATGGCAAAGTGCGTCCGGATGATCTTAGCCACTCAAGCAGCTCGAGACCATTCATCTCCTTAGGACCTAGATAGAAGTCACACACAATTGCATCAATCTCATCAGTTTCAATAATCCTGAGTGCATCTTGAGCTGAAACCGCGGAAAGGATTTCAAACTCAGGATACTCACTCACTAGAAACCTCTGTATCAACGACAGGAGATCCCGGTCATCGTCAACGATTAGAATTCGAATTGTCATGGTTGGACACCTTCAGATGGTTGTGTCAGAAATGAAGGATGCAAGGTTGCATTGTGAAACTGTCTATATCCTTCATTTTTGGGTTTGCAACTTCATCAATCTATTAGTTATTGGTATATTATTTTTGTTATTTGTGACAGGATAATGTAGAAGAAAAAATGTACACGTTTGGAAAGAAGTATTCGATAAAATGGGTGTGGGAGAGTGTGTCTCTCCGGGGGGACAAAATAGAAATTTAACCGCGTGGCAATTGGGAGGTTGCTTGCTGATTAAGAGAGCACACTCAATATTATTTGTATTATTCCTATATAAATAATTCTAATTGGTATATAAATATTAAATCTGGTGTGTGTAAGAAATATAATCATCTATCGTGAAAATAAAAAAAAAGGGGTTGCCAAGTTAGTTTAGCTGCATGTGATGTTCTTCCAAATACCGTGCAACGGTTCTGAACATCTCATCAATGCCTTCACCAGACTTGGCTGATACCTCTATACAATCTGCGTTATACCTAGATGCGAAAGCGTAGCCATCCTCGATGTCGACTCCACTTCCGTTTGCGCGATGATCGGTCTTGTTTCCGACAATTAGAAACGGGCACTCAGGAGCCATTTCATGGACCTTAGTGATCCAATCATCAAGTCGCTCAAGAGTGTAGCCGCGAGTTACGTCGTAGACCGCGAGTGCAAACTTTGCCCCCTTGAAGTACCCAGACACAACATCACGGAATCGTGGCTGACCGCCAAGATCCCAGATGCTCAGTCTTAGAGCACTATTTGGAAGGAGAATTTCCTTCGAGGCGAAGTTTACACCAATTGTCATGCGCATTTGGTCGTCAAAAAGGTCCTCGGTGTAACGGAGAGTGATGCTGGTTTTACCAACACCACCCTCACCGACGAGGACAGTCTTGAAGATTGGAGATCTCCCCGACATCATCACTCACCTTTCTA
>DAOWDY010000052.1 GCA_030638785.1 Candidatus Thorarchaeota archaeon | reverse complement strand
TATGGATAGCCCCAGTAGGTATATCCAAAGTACTGCTCGAATGAACTTGAGGAATAATTATAGACGTAGAACATCTGCTTGTCAACCCACTGGGTTTGATTTTCCAGATGTTGGATCGGAAAACCTTCATTCCAATCTTCCCATAGATATGTGACATTGACTTCAGTATATGTGCCAAAGTCGGTCCACTCGAAGTCTTGGTATGTTCCATAAACTTCTTCCCAGGCTGTTACTTCTGCAGCAGCATCCCAGACATAAGTATTCAGAACATCATCATAGACCCAACCACCAAGGGTTGTTTTCAAAACCTGATGCCATCCAGTCCTGTTAACAGGAATCTGTATTCCACCGGGCATGTTGAAACCGAGCTTGACCCATTGGGGCTCATCACCGGTAATATTGTATCTCATGATGAAATCAGTACCTCTACTAATCGAGTAGAGAGTATCGCCTTCCAAATCGAGCTTCTCAAGTGTGTAACTTCCATCGTATGAATAACTCCAAGCATCGTCCGGATCCATTCCTACAGCGATTCCTTGGAACTCATAACCAGAGCCGAAGTTGTATGAACCAATCCAGTTGTACTCACTGTCTTCTATGCTCATATCGAGCTGATAGAGGCCCAATGGAGTATCTGCAGTAAATCGGACTGCGAAGTTGAAGTAGTAGTTATTTGCATCAGTTGAATTCGAGCACTGAGCTGGAATGATATCAACAAAACTTGGTAGCGGAGGTCCGCCTTCATCAGTGAAATTCCACTGATAGCTCCAAGCATTCCAGGATTCGTATGTATACTCCCAGTTCTCGTAACTGAAATCGAAACTAGCTGAGTAATTCCAATCTGCGGTCATATAATAACCGTAGAATCTCACTGAACCAATATCATTGTCTTGAAGTATATCCTTCGGAACTGTCACAACGACATTGATTATCTCGTTGATCTCGGCGAAGCTATCTGCAGTGAGAAGAGAACCGTTCTCATGAAATATCTCAAAACTTGGACTTGGTCCAAAGAGCCAGTTCTTGCTGTCCCATGTCCACTCATCACTTGTTGTGTTGGTATCCTGTTCCCACCACGCCCAAGTACCTGAATCGCCACCACTTTGCGCCGGTTGTGGTTGAGAATAAGAAATAAAATTCGGACTTGAATCAGGCATCGAGGTTGGTATGGCTACTGCATTTCCTACAGAAACCATTGAAATCATGAATATCGCAACAGCAACCAATGAGAGGAGTGCACGTCGTTTATCTCGTAGTTGCATGTTAATTATCTCCGACCGCGCACCGAGTATTATTGTAGCAAGATATTATGCGGTGTGGCGCATAGATTATGTTACCTAAATCAACCGGCGCGCAAATAGAATTTGCAATTTGTAATTTGAATTGTTATAATATAAGATATTGGTGGACATACCAAACATTATTTTACGAAATTGCGCATCCTAGAAAGAAAAAGGAGGGACACGACCCAGTGGTCGTGTCTCATTTCATTAGATGAACATGTTAAACATCGCAACGATGATCCATGTGATATGTTCCTCAATCAAAGCTGCAATTAGAAGGAAGAACATCACGACAACAAAAGTTCTCCAAATTCTCCTATCAGTTAGAAGTGACTTGGTCTTCTGTGTGAGATTATCCCAATCCTCTGAGATTATAGTGTTATCCATGTCCCGAGCAATCCTGAGCGAAGCCGCTGCAGCGAATAGGAATGTTGGGATTTCAATAAGACCATGTGGTAGTAGCTCGATCACATAGAGAAGCGCGTTACCGCCAGTCATTGCGATGACCGTACCAATCCCTGCTACCCAAAGTGCAGTTGACAGAATCTCTGCCACAGCCAATGAGATAAGTCCCATCCTGATATAGATCAGGAGGAAGTCCTCTTGTTTCCTTGGAGTTGATTTGGAATAACCCTGATTATTAGATGATCTCTCTAAATCAGAAGAATTCGACCACTCAGAACCATCTTCGGATTCTTCAGCTCTAACTTCAACCACAGAAGGTTGTGGCTCTTCATCAGCAGATACTTCTTTTCCGCCCCAGAACAGCTTGTAGAAAATGGCTAAAATCATAGGTAGGATGACAATGGCAATTATAGTGAACTGGTCATCATAGATGAAGTATTCTATTGCAAAGAATGTCATTAATGGTGGTAACCACCACCCTCCTGCAGAACCACGTCCCAGCTTATTCGCAGCAAATATCAGAAGATACAGTCCGAATAGAATCCCATAGAGAATAGCTGCTCGTAGGCCTAGTTGTGCTGCATACGTCCATGGCCAAGATGGATCAATGAACTCATTTGCAGGGATGAAGACTCCAGCCTGCATATCTAGGAAAGTCCAGATGAATGATGCGGCCCCAACAACTAAGGTGCAAAGTATTGCCACCCATCCAATCATCTTATCGCTCTTTGATTTCTTCTGAACTGCAACAAACCAAAGGACTAACATCCAAAACAATGGTCCTGCAACAAGCATGAGGAATGTCCGAATGATGTTGTGTTCCGCAACTATGGCAAAATAGCTGACATTACTAGCAAGAACTAACTCAAGTCCATCGGGATTACCAATCTCTGCAATGAGGTTAAAGATTGTCCAAAATAGATTGAATGGATCGATGAAGAGGGACAGAATCACGACACCCACAACCGAACCAACTATTCCTGCTACAAATAGTCCCACGGTATCTCTGATATCCCGACTAGTTACTGCAACTAGTGGTGCTGCTTCTACGCCAATCTCTTCTTCCCAAGTATTCTTGAAATGGAAGTAGTATTGTATGAACAGGACTACAGAAACAAATACTCCCAATTCAAACACGAAGGTATAGATGATTCGCATTAGAATATCCCCTGAAGGGGGCGTCAGAATTGGTCTCAGATAATGGAAGAATGCACCACCAAATCTAACCGGCGTTGGAATAAGACCCATGATGTAATCTCGTCCTGGCAACAGGAACCAGACAGCGATGGAAACGATTGCTCCAGAAATGAACGAGAATCCTTCCACTCCTCCCTTCACACGTTGCCTTAGGTAGCTTCCTAGCACACCTAAGAAAAGCATCATACCTAATGGTATGAGGAGCATCATCAATGACCAAACGATTGGGGAAATGAGAGCTCCATTATTGGGGGCATTGAATATCCATGAAGCTACAGTAGAATCAATTTGACCAGGGAAGGGGCTGAAACCCATGCCATGTGTTACTGCAAAGTTCACAGTTACAGCAAGGACGCTTCCGACAAATGCTCCAATAACCAATCCTGAAGAAACAATGCTAGCACCTAGATTCTTGAAAGCGTTCTTCCAGTTAGTTCCACGCAAGGATTTCTTTGGACTTGAAACTTTCTCAAAGACTCGTTTGTAAAGAACTACAGAAAAATCTTCAGCCAGTGGTAATAATAGAATCGCATAGAGAATTGGTACAAAGGCAATAACCAATCCAATTAGATACTGGTTAACTAGAACAGAAACGGTTCCTGCAAAAAATGCACCGCTGAAATCAATACCAATGGTTAGAATTGATAGAAGAATGTTGAGTCTAAAGAACCAACCTAGAACTCCTCGCATCATCTCAGAACCAATATCTCGATTTCCAAGCATTGTTCCAGCGCCTTTAGCAATTCTGTTCGATGCAGGATAACCAAATCTGTAAATCCAAGTGAGGAATACAAGAATGCCATATGCATAGGGGTTCACGGATACATCCATGTAAAGGCCAATTGATGGTACAATGGTGACAAGTCCGATAAGGAGATAGTCCCTCCATGATTCGTTCCAAGCTTTGCGTACCACTTCAGGATTGAGTGGTTGTGGTTCAACACCTTCAAATTTGATGTTATCCAATCTGTCACGAAGGCCTGAATAACCATCAGATACTGGTTCCTTTTTGGTTATTCGCTTAATCAAGTTGCTAAACTTCATCTTTAGTGGATCTTGCAACGCCAGTTTTAGCATTATAACGAGTTGTCCAAAGAGAACAGCAACAAAGGATACCATAATCCAGACAAAGAAAGTCTGTAGCGAATACCCAATATGGAACATGAAGTTCGTAAATATCACGAAGAACAAATCAGAACCAAAAACAGAATCTTGGAAACCTGATGTTACGTAAGGATCCAAGTACCAACTATTAAACAGAAAGAACAGTATACTGTTAATATACATCAGTCCGATGAAGGCTTCGATGTATTGATTTCTCTTCTCCCCAAAGAGAAGCGTGTATATGAGAGTAATTATCAGTGGGGGAAGTAATTCAATAATGATTGTGAATAGCGTGAGCTCGGCCATTTGCTAACTCTCCGGTCCCTGCTGAACTTTCTATGTTCTGTTTGTTAGTAAAAAAGGTTCGTAGGACTTAGTAAATGATTACAAAATTCAATACCAGACCGAAACGGTTAATATTCAACACTTAATTATTGTGAAGTGTAGGAAGTCTCAGGTGAGATGGAATGGAAATCAGTCAAGAACTATCAGATTCAATTAACGACCAAATAAATTTCGAGCTCTATAGTGCCTACATCTATTTGTCCATGGCAGCTTGGTTTGAACAGAAAAACCTACCAGGTATGGCACATTGGATGGAAGTGCAAGTCGATGAGGAATATGCTCATGCGATGAGATTCTACAGACATATTACTGAACGAGGAGGACGGGTCCTTATGAAAGCGATAAAGGGACCAGAAACCGAATGGTCTTCAGCTTTAGATGTGTTTGAAACTGCTTATGAGCATGAGAAGATTGTGACTGCAAGAATATACAAGATTGGAGATCTCGCAGATAGCCAAGGTGACCGCGCAGCTAAAGGAATGCTTGAGTGGTTCTATGATGAGCAAGTTGAAGAAGAGAAGAATACCAGCGAGATTCGTGATAACCTCAAGATGATTGGGGATAATGTTCATGCCCTTCTAATGCTGGATAGAGAACTTGGTGCACGGCCAGCAGCAGCAGCTCCTCCAACAGATTCTACAGCCCCATAATCACTAGTCTATCCCAGTTCCGACTCTTTGCCTGAACTGGGATTGGTTTATTTTTTTATTTTAAACTGAAAGTGGCATTAGCAGTATAGTACTTATTGTGGTATTGCACCCAAATCGTCTGGTGCAAACAAATGTTACTGCCTGATGAAATGGTAGAGGCTGTTGTAGATACAGTATCCGGTATTAAGGCTCTAGATTATGTTATGGGAATTTCTCAATTTCATAGAATACAAGCTAGTCCAGGACTCATGGACTCGCTAAAGTATGTAAAGACTGAGATAGAGAAAGTTTCCAAGGCCAAGACCAAATTGCACGAATATGTTGCAAAGGGTGAAGGGGCTATAGGAAAGTGGGAGAATCTATACGGATGGACTCCCAAGACAGGGAAACTCGAACTCGTTGAGCCTGAGAAGAAAACACTTGCGGACTTTGCAAGTGAGCCAATCTCACTCGTAGCGTTTTCAACCACTGCAAATGTTGAAGCAGAAGTTGTATCCGTTGGCAAGGGTATGCTAGCTGAGCATTATGAAGGAAAGGAAGTCAAGGATAAGATCGTTCTTACAACATCAAAGGCTTCTGCTGTCCATAAGGTTGCATGTGTTGAAAGAGGCGCGATTGGAGTGCTTACGTATGTACCACCATCAGGTAATGAAGAGATACCCACTCTTCGCCGATATGAAGGAATCTGGTCCGAGCAGGGAGAGAAAGATGCAACCACATTCGGATTCGCCCTGACTCAAGCAGATGGTCTCAAATTGAAGAATTGGCTGGATGATGGTAAGGCTGTCAAAGTTAAGGCCAAGGTGAAAGCATCACTTGGAGAAGGTAAGCAAGGAGTGCTCTCAGCTTTATTGGAAGGAAAAGACAAGACCAAGGAGGTGTGGCTTGTTGCACACATTTGTCATCCCCATCCAGGGGCGAACGACAATGCCTCAGGAAGTGCGGCATTAGTTGAAACTCTCAGAGTTCTAAGCCAACTTATCAAAGAGGGAAAGATTGAGCAACCTGATTACTCAATCCGGTTCATTTGGATGCCAGAGTGGTATGGAATGATTGAATACATTGACAATGAGAAGGATGCTCTCAGTCGATGTAAATTCGTAATCAATGCAGATATGGTGGGAGCTAATCCATGTTTGTCAGGCTCAATATTGAACCTATTCCGAACACCATTCTCACTACCAAGTACTCTAAATAACGTGGCATCTCATTGGTTATGTATTGAAGGAGATCGGAAGCATGATCCATCTAAAGGCGGATCTCTTGCACCATTCAGGTGGCAATATCGTCCATATGCACCGGGGAGTGACCATTTCATGTTCACTGATAGTACAGTGTCAATTCCCGCAGTAATGCTTAATCAGTACCCAGATAAATTCTATCACACCTCAGCAGACACTCCAGACAAGATAGATGTTGGACAGATGGCCAGGGCATCCAGATTCCTTGTCTTAGCAACACTAACCCTTGCACATCCGAGATACACATGCAAGGAGAGACTCTTGGCAATCGTCCGTAATGAAGCAGTGGATCTAATGCAAAAAGTCACAATTGAGGGGGTCACTGAACTAGGAAGATGCTTGGATAATCCTGAGAAAGTGTATCCACGGTTGATGAAGTGGTTGGGTTATGCAAAAGAATTGGGAATAGCCACCCTAGAGAAGGCTGAGGAAGAATGGCACCTAATTTCAGAACAGAAGGAAATCAATGAGGCGCTTAAGACAAGCCTCGAAATGATTTACACCACAGAAATGGTAATTGCAAGAAAGGCATACCTTGGTGCCTGTGCAGAGGTAGGACTAGAAGCAAAAGAAGACGGGCAATTCGACCTAAAAGTATTTGAAAGCAATATTCAGATCAAGAGGAATCTCAAGTATGCTTTACCTCCAGGGATATTTTCCAAATTCGGTCCTGAGAAACGAGCCAAGTATATACTGCTATTCGACGATCAGCCAGACCTTCAAATCCTTCGTCGGATTGATGAACTCCTAAACCTTAGCAATGAATGGATTCGTCTAGACGATGTGTGGGACAGATCTTGTTTCCAGTTTGGAAAGATCGATATGAGTATCCTTGAAGATACCGTAAAAGACCTAGAAGAATTAGGAGTTTTCAAAATCAAAGAAGAGTGATGGCTGAGAATGAGTGGCTGGCTCTACAAGAAGGTGGTCTTCGCTGGAACGTTTGATCACCTTCATGAAGGACACAAGTACCTCCTTAGAACAGCTATGAAACTTGGAGAGCAAGTAGGTATTGGTCTCACTAGTGACAAGTTACTTGCACATAAGAAGAACAAGGAGAAGGTTCAGTCATTCGAGGAAAGACACCAAGCGCTTGTCAATTTTTTCCAAGAGGAGAACACCTCTGATAGATGTCAAATCTTCCCAATAGAAACTAAAGAGGGAGGAGCAGATAAGATGCGCGATCTTGATGCCCTTATCATCTCGGATGAATTGTCTGTAGTCAACAATGCATTTGCTATCAATGAACTGAGAGCAAAGAATGGGCTCACTAGATTCCATATATTAGTAATTCCGCGCGTTCGTTCAGAGGATGGTAGACCTCTTTCATCTTCAAGGAGAAGAGAGGGAGAGAGTTTCGACAGCCTGAAATTCATTCGTTGATGGCTATGGGAAGAATGAGAATTTTGAATGAAGTTCACCGTAGTTTGGATGATTCATCATATCGACATACTCGATAGATTGGTAGATTTCGTCAACCCTGGATCGAGCATCTTTACTCCAAACAAGTAGTTCTGCCCCTTGGAGGGCACCACCCAGTTTCTGATTTGTATTAACAAGATTGGGAAGTTGTGGAAGTAGATCAATGCCCGTGGCAGAATGAATATCCAACCCATTGCCAAACGCGCCGGTTATGTAGAGATTTTGTATTTCACTTGAGTTGCAGCCTGATTCCAATAGCAGGAGCTCAGTTACTGTTCGGATTGCAGCTTTGGATTGCTGAAGCATTCTGATATCCATTTGGTTGAGATAAATATGAAAACCATCTGCGGTATCATTTGCATCTACTAGTAGGATACCGTAAACTGAGTCTCGTTGATATAGCCTGTCAGATTGTGAAGATCTTTCAATGGAACCCTCTTTTGTTATCAATCCCATACGTCTTAGAGAATGAAGTGCAGAAATTGAACCTACGCCACATATACCAAGGGGCATTGTTTTTCCAATTGTTCGCATGTTAAAATTCTTGGAGTCAACATCGAATTCAATTCTATCAATAGCTCCGTCGAGAGCTCTTACACCACAGGCTAGGGCCATACCTTCGAACGCTGGGCCTGATGCTGCAGATGCAACCCACAGCTTACTATGGTACTGTACGATGATTTCCGAATTTGTACCAATATCAAGAGCAAGGGAAGGATAAACATCAAATGCAATACCAAATCCGAGAATTACCGCGAGTGCGTCAGATCCTACGAATGATTTGATGAGGGGTGGAGCATAACAAGATGCCTGAGGTAAATCAAGTCCAACGTCTTCTGCAGCTGTTTCAATTGATTCCAGATTGTCTGCCCTGAAGGGTTCCTCCAAAAGAGAGCCAGTAGGTAGGTCGAAGAAGAGATGATGCATAGGAGTGTTTCCTACGATAACAACATCTGACACCTTTCTCTCTTCAACATTGTTTTGGGAGAGCATTTCTGATACTTTCAATGAAATTACATTTCTAATCATGAGTGAGAGATCGGTCATCTCACGACGGTTAGATTGATGCTGAATTCTTGTGATGACATCCTCACCATATTTAGCCTGAGGATTGTCAAATGATGAGGATCCAACCTTTAGTTTCCTTTCAATATCGAGTAGACTCAGTGAAACGGTAGTAGTACCAATATCGATTGCAATTCCATAAACGGGCACAATCTGGTCTTCCTAGATGTTGTGGTAAGACTGTTTGATTATCTTACAATCATGACGGGACATGATGCTTGATTCGCAACCTTGTCACTGATTGATCCAGTAAAGAGTCTTCTAATGCCGCTCAAGCCACGAGACCCCATAATTATGAGATCTACATTCCGCTCTTCTGCAATCTCAATTATTCTGGTGGCTGGGTCTCCATGATCAATTAAATCAGTCACCGGAGTTTGGCAGGAATCGGCTATCTTCTTAGCTTTGTCTAAGATATCCTCCCCAACTTTTCGAAGAGCAAGAAATGGCTGATCTGATATTGTGTCATGGTAGGGAGTAGCTGATACAAGCATGGGCACCACATGGAGTAGAATAATATCTGCATTGAGTGGTACACCAATGGCACATGCATATTTGACTGCCTTCTCAGAATAATCAGAACCATCAACAGTGACCATGATGGTCTTGACCTGAACAATCCCTTCCTCGGTCATCTCTCGTCCTCTTTGGAAACCTATTGCTACATACCTTATACAAGTTTCCCCATTGATGATTATCCAGTCCCTATTTGGCCAGTGAAGCAAATAGAATAGTGCCCTTTACCAGTTTATGAAGAGTTTCAACGAGTTCTTCACGTTTGATTCTGACTTGTTCCATTGAATCTCGGTCACGAACAGTGACAGTTGAATCTTCAAGAGAATCGTAATCAACAGTAACGCAGAAAGGAGTTCCGACCTCATCTTGTCTGCGATATCTTCTTCCTATCGACCCACCCCGATCGAACTGAGTTACGAGGCCACTGTCAAGAACAGCATTGAAGATTTCTTGTGCAGGCGTTAGTAATTCGGGTTTACCCATAAGCGGAAAGATTGCAACTTGGACAGGTGCTAAAGGAGGTGGAAACTTCAACCAGTTCCGTTCCTCGTCCTCAGCGTAACTGTTGTCCAAGAGACAGAAGAGAGGTCTCTCGACTCCGAATGCAATCTCTAAAACATTAGGCACCACAGGTTGTTTGTTCACTTTGACACTCATTCTCTCCTTCGAGAATTCCTGGTGTCTTGTTAAATCGTAGTTACCACGATCATGGATACCACAACACTCCACCCAACCAAAACTTCGAGTCTGGATCTCCACATCCCAAGCATCAGCCGCATAGTGAGCTCGTTCATTTAGAAGATGCTGACGAAGGCGCATGTTCTCATTTGTGAATCCCATACCTCGGAAGATCTCGTAAGCAAGCCATACACACCATGCATAGGCCGGTTTCTGGAAATATCCCTTCTTGACAGCCTCAGACATCTTAACCATGCTGACCTTTTCATTACCCTTCTCTTGAACCTGATATGCAAGTAAGGGGAGTTCTACATCCTTGATATCTTCAAACTGAGGCCAGTTCATCTCATCTTCTTCAAGAATGAATATCTGACCCTCGACTTGAGTGAACTCACGAAGTCTGAGCATACCCTGTCTGGGCGAGATCTCGTTTCTGTAAGCTTTACCAATCTGAAAGACGGAGGCTGGAAGCTTATCTCTGAAGAATGTAAGAAACCGCTTGAAGAGAAGATATGTTGTAGTGGCAGTTTCTGGCCGCATATACGCATCTTGATCCAACCCAAGCTTTGTCTTGAGCATTAGATTGTGTTGCTGAACAGGACCAAGTTCGCTCTTACATGCTGAGCAACGAATTCCAAGTTCTTCGATCTTCTTAGTCATCTCATCCAATGATAAGCCCTTGAGAGATGCGTCGTTTGAATGTTCTTCAATTAGATTATCAGCTCGATAGACCTGATCACATTTGGTACATTGGGTCAAAGGGTCCATGAATCCATCAAGGTGGCCAGAGGCTTTCCAAACAATCTCAGGAGAAACTGTAGGACATTCGACCTCCCAAAAATTTGAACGCACAAATGAGGAACGTATGACACTCTCAAGTCTATTCTTGAGTAACTTCCCAAGAGGACCCAAATCATAGAAACCAGAACTGCCACCGTAAATCTCTGGCGAGGGGCCCCAATAGAATCCTCGCTTCTTTGCTAGTCCACTGATAACCTCGTTGAAGTCTCTCTCAGAAGCCATTGTCCATTACCTCGGGCACTCCAGTGAGTCCCGGACTTAAACCTATGGTCTCTCAGGTTGATTGGGTTGCTCCATCAGTCTTATTAGGAAACTCACAGGTTGAATCCTCCGGTGGCTGTTTTGGTAGAGGATTCCAGAATCTCAGGCTTTTACAAATTGTCGCGAGAAGAACGAGTTAAGAAACTCGCTGAAGTGACAGGTATTCCTATAGAAGAGCTAGGTGTCTTATCAGATCCAGGTAAGGTCGACATGGAGATACTAGACAACATGGTCGAGAATGTGGTTGGTGCAATGACTTTGCCACTAGGTATTGCAACAAACTTCAGAATCAATAGTAAGGACTACTTGATTCCCATGGCCTTGGAAGAACCCTCAGTTGTTGCAGCTGCAAGCAATGCAGCAAGGATGGCAAGGACATTTGGAGGATTCTCTGCAACCGATACAGGACCTGTAATGATTGCACAGATACAGGCGATAAACGTACCAGCTCCATTTGAAGCGAAATTGAGAATATTGGAAGCCAAGGAAGAGATTATTGAACTAGCAAACAAGCAGGATCCAATCCTAGTCAAGTTTGGTGGTGGAGCAAAGGACGTTCGAGTGAGAGTAATAGATACATCTGAAGGTCCAATGGTCATAACTGAACTTATTGTTGATACCCGTGATGCGATGGGAGCAAACGCAGTCAATACAATGTGCGAAGCATTGGCACCTATGATTGAAAAAATATCGAAAGGGAAAGTGCTTCTACGAATCCTTTCCAATCTTGCTGATAAGAGACTTGTGCGAGTTCGAGCGACATTCGACAAAGACTTGCTAGGTGGAGAAGAGGTTGTGGATGCCATCATTTCTGCATGGGCTTTTGCAGAGGCAGACCCTTACAGATGCTCCACGCACAATAAGGGTATCATGAATGGAATTGATGCAGTGGTAATTGCTACAGGTAATGATTTCCGAGCAATTGAAGCAGGCGCCCACAGTTATGCTGCTGTTGGAGGATACAGCTCTCTAACCAAATACGAGAAAGATACAGACGGACACCTTTTGGGATCAATTGAGATTCCCATGGCAGTTGGTCTTATTGGAGGGGCAACCAAGGTTCATCCAGTTGCTCGTACAAGTGTCAGAATTCTTGGTGTTGAAACCGCTGTTGAATTGGGTCATGTCATTGCATCTGTGGGGTTAGCCCAGAACCTTGCAGCCTTACGTGCACTCGGATCAGAGGGAATTCAGAAGGGACATATGGCACTTCATGCCCGCAATGTAGCAGCAACTGCTGGTGCTAAGGGTGATTTCATAGAAAGAGTTGCTGAGATTCTTGTTCGAGAGAAGAATGTCAAGGTGGAGAGAGCAAAAGAAGTCCTCGAAGACCTGAAGAAGAATTAGAGAAAAAGATTGCTTCAGATTCTTCATGCAATGTATAGAAAAGTAGATGACTCCTTGTTCGTCTTTGATGGTGTCCAGCCATCAAGAATGAAGCGGTATGAAACTACACGCGTACCGGGTCGTAGATCTTGAGCTAACTTATCTCTTATTTTCTTGTTGATCTCATGTCCCTGATACAGAGTAACCACAGTGGCTTCTGACAAATCCATCTTGAAGAAATTACCTCTAATTATAGTGACTTTGGACTTTAGCCTATGACGCCAAATCGCAAAGCGGGAATAAAGTAGTCTAATGGGATCTATCTCAATACCCACCGATTTTGCATCATACTCCTTAGCTGCCATAATTACGATTCTACCATCACCTGACCCCAAATCATAAACAATATCATCTGCATTTACATCAGCTATTTCCAACATTCCTCGCACTCTCTTTTTTGGCGTAGGTAACCATGGTGCACCCACCACGGCAGACCAAACAATCCAGATACCAAAGATGAGAATACAGAACTCAACTAATAGTAAAATCATCCAATTTTCCATTTGATTTCAAAGGAATAACTTCGAATATAAATTCTAGTTGTAATCTGAGAACCAGATGTGATAGCACCACCGAAAAATGATGTTACATCTATCAGAGTAACATATTTGTACTTGGCTAGAGTAATCTGGACTCTGAATAGGCATACGCATTAGTGCGGGGTCTATCTTTGGAGTCGAGATAACTATGGAGGACGAATGCACCCAATGGGAGCGTCTTGCTGGTGAGTACGCTGAGGCGGAAAAGTACTACGAGGCGGCGAACAGATACAAACAGGCTGCTGCATGCTATCTCGACAGCGTAATTGAGATGACAAGAAAAGCTGCAGAGTATTATCACATCTACGCCGAGGCAAGCGTTGAATCTGATAATCACAAGGCTGCAGCAAATGCGTATTTTAAGGCTGCAACACAATACCGGCAAGTGAGTGATTACGGAACGGCTCTCACACTCTATGAAAATGCAGCGAAGGAAGCATTGCTTGAGAGAATGACTGAAACAGCAGCACAAGCAAATCTCTGGGCAGCTTTCTCGTGCTACAAGCTCGGCAACACTGAGTATTTCCTTACAGCGGCTAAGAACATGGGGAAGCTCTATGAGAAGGCCTCTGAGAAAGCACTGGATGATGGTAAGGCTGAGAGAGCAGTAATCGACCTTTCCCTTGCCGCAATGGGATATGCTACCATCGATGAGATGGAAAAAGCAAAAGATCTGATAGAGAAGGCGAAGCGAATCATTGGAAAGACAACCTGGGACTGGTTAGAAACACTTCTCTCATTTAGTGAAGCGCTTACTCAAAACAAGCTAGACGTTGCTGATGACCTCCTCAAAGGTTTCAAAGAAGAAGAAACAATTCAGCAGGTCATGGGTGCATGTCTTGATATTCGTGAAGAGATTTCGAAGAAGCGAAAATCCTAGAGGGCAGTTTATCCTACCCTCACCATTGTAGTCTTCACAATCTCATGTTGTGTTCTACCGTCAATGAGTTTTACAGTGACGAGCTCATCACCCATACCTACACCTCTAACATAGATTTGAAGTCGCATATTCTCGCTTGGTCCTAGAAACTGAATCATTCTATCAGCACTTCCTAGTGATAGTTCCAATCCGTCTGATAGTTTGATGAGTAACTCAATATTATCTGCTGGGCCTTCTCCTGCATTTGAAAGATGCACATCCAGAACAACTTCATCACCGAGGTCGCAAGAGATACGTTCAGGTGTAATGACCATAGATAAATCAGAAGGAGCTTTCTCGATTAAGAATTCTACTTGATTACTGTGTTTGTGAACTAGAATTCTTTCGCCCTCTAGTGTTAACTTAAATGGGCCAACAATACCACCACCACTCAACACAGGATTGACTGTGAGGAGCCAAGATTCTTCCTGGTTGTAACCCTGACCGATCTCGGGTTCTTTAATGAAAGTAACACTATTGGAAAGAGTGAGCCGGTAATCAATCACTCTGACTGGGATGGGGCAGCGATAACGTAGCTCGAACTCCAAAGGAGTCTTTGCTGGTACTTTATCATGAGATTGACCTGCCCATTCGATTTCGATATGAGTATCAAGTGCTAATCTAACGCTATCTGTTAGGAAATCAAAGACGGATTGTTCACTCTCCTTAGGCTTAAACTTGGATATACAACTATTAAGTTTCTCAAGAGTTGTTTCATATCCCTCCACAAGTACTCCAACATATTCTCTGGCAACATCTAGAGCATGCACTTTGGG
>DAOWDY010000187.1 GCA_030638785.1 Candidatus Thorarchaeota archaeon | reverse complement strand
GTTGTTTTATGATTGTCTTTTGCATCCCCTAGAGTGCATGAGAAGCATCCTGTTGTTCCCGGAATGAAAGTGGAGAGATTTGCATAGTACTCAACAGCTCCTGCAAAGACATAGGGCTTTCCAAGACCTACGCTAGCATGATTTAGAGCGTGTCTTATGGAAAATGAATCCACACCATCAATAATGACATCAACTCCATCCAGGAGTTCTATAGCATTCTCAATGTCAATTTGGTTCTCTACAGGATCGAACTTGATATCTGGATTCACCAATGAAAGATTATTCGCAGCTGTTGAAGCTTTAGGTTTCCCGATGTCTTCAGTGTAGTAGATGTTTTGTCTCTGAAGATTATGGAGCTCGACCTTATCTCCATCGATAATTCTGATTGATCCAAAACCAAGCGAAGTCAAAAGCCTAAGGGTAGGACTTCCAATACCTCCAGCACCCACCATAGCAACCGTAGATTGTAGGACTCTCTTGATATCATCCTCACTGATATCCCTTAGTGCAAGCATTCGAGAGTATCTTTCAATTTGATTTGGTTCTAGGGACATCGTCCATCAACAGTACCAGTCATTTCACTTAAAGCCTTGGACATATAGAGAAATTACATGGTTTCAACATCCTATGTCGCTGTGGCAGTGAAGAGAAATCCTAGAGAGTCTCTCAATAGTGCGATAGCAAGGATGCCACAACCCATCCCCTTCTCACCAGATGCAGATCGAGTCCTTGTAAAACCCTCAATCTATGATCCAAGTCTTCCTGGCAACACTTCTCTGCAGATGATGAGTGCGGTAGTAGCATTCTTCCGAGGAGTTACCCCTATCAGTATTATCGAGAGCGATAATCCCGTCAGAACCACCGAAGAAGCATTTGAAAAAAGTGGGTATGCCGCACTAGTTGGAGAAAACATTGAATTGTTCAATCTCTCAAATGACAAACAACATCTTACCAGATTTGCTGGAAATGGAATGCAGGAAGAACATGTTGCAGAACTCCTTCAAAACCATAAATTTCTGGTAAATGTGGCAACTCTCAAGCTACAAAAGAACACATCCTTTGGAGCCGGAATAAAGAATCTCTTTGGCCTATTGGGGAGACAAGACAAGAATGTCCTGCATTCTAACATAGATGGAGTTCTTTTGGATTTACTAATCCAATTCAGACCTAATCTCAGTATAATTGATTTAACGGAGGTAGTCATAGGAAATCGAAAGGACAAACGTACCATTCCCCTTGGAGGAGTAATTGTAGGAATTGATCCAGTTGCGGTTGATGCTTATTGCGCTCATCTACTCGGTTTCGACCCTCTAAAAATTAAGTACATTCAAAGAGCATTCGAAGCAGGTTTGGGTGAGGCCTTGCCAGAACGTATTCAAGTGTTAGGTACGGAACACCAAATTCAGAAAATAACAGATGCCATTCGCTTTTAGCCCTCTCCGTAACTCATATATTGGGTTTAGTGTCCAGATGGCTCCTCGTCAAATTGTTCTAATCGTCGGCTGAAAGGTGGCGAAGAGAGTGGATTGGACATCACATCACATGGAAGTCATACCGGTTTCGGGCACGCTGAAGATGCACGAAATCGCAATGAAAATGGAACGCGAGGATAAGAAGGTATACCACTTTGAGGTTGGACAACCTGATTTTTCTACTCCTCAGAATATTATTGATGCAGCAATCAAGGCTATGAATGAGGGTAAGACCAGGTACGTTTCATCCCGTGGGGTACCTGAATTACTTGATGCTATTCAATACATGTATGAGAAGCGTAACATTGAGGTTAATGGCAAAACAAACGTAATTGTCACGCCTGGTGCTAAGATGTCTCTCTTTGGAGGCATTCTTTCAACTATCGACTCCGGCGATGATGTATTGCTTCTTTCTCCTGCTTGGCCTACATATAAGACTATGATACGAATGGCAGGAGGTAAACCAGTTGATGTTCCAACAAGTCCGGGATATGTCTTGGATGAAGAGGATTTGAAGGATAAGGTTGGAAGGGAAGTTTCTGCGATTGTCATCAATTCCCCTAACAATCCCACTGGTGGCGTTTTAACTAAAGACCATTTGAAATTGATTTATGATTTAGCAATCGATCATAAATTCATGGTATTTAGTGACGAGATTTACGAATCCTTAGTCTATGACGGATTCACTCAGAACTCAATGCTAGAAGTGGATCCTGAGATGGAAGTAACACTCTGTATCAGTGGATTCTCCAAAAACTATGCTATGACAGGATGGCGCATTGGATATGCAGTAGGATCGCCCAGTGTCATCAACAACTTGGTTCGAGTACAACAAAACACAACCTCCTGCGCTGCATCCTTTGTACAATATGCTGGAGTGGAAGCCATCATGGGCGATCAAAGCTCCATCGATATGATGCGAAATGCATACCAGGAACGTCGGGATATGACACAATCGCTCTTCTCCGAAATAGCCGACATTGAATGCCTTAATCCAATGGGTGCATTCTATGTCTTTCCTGATTTTAGCAACTACGGGTTAAGCAGTTCCACTCTGGCAGAGTTACTATTGAAGAAGACAGGAGTTTCAACTGTACCTGGAATCGAATTTGGTCACCACTATGATGACCATCTCAGGTTTTCGTACGCTGCTTCACCAAATGACATTGAAGAAGGAATTCCGGCTATGGGTAAATTCTTAGAAACATTGCGTTAGGTGACTGGAATTTGGGCTCTGCTGATGTGCAGTTTGAGTGCATAAAATGCGGAGCTTGTTGTAAGAAAAAGGATCTACTCGTTACACTTACAGGGCGCGATATAACTAAGATTTCAGTGTCCCTCGGCATCTCTGCCGAACACATGCTACGAGCTATTGATTTCTACGTTCCAATAGATGGTGAATCTATCCCGGAAGGACTAAAGCATATACCTCAAACAATTACAGAAAATGGTCTGTCTATCATCGCCCTGAAGAAGAATGATGAGGGTGACTGTATCTTCCTAAAGGACGATTTGTGTATGATTCACGAGATACGACCCGGTGCCTGTGCTTCTTTTCCTTTTGTATTCAAAAAGGATACCGACGGAATCAATTGGGGACTAAGTGCTATGAAAGAGATTTGTCCAGGGATTGGTACGGGTCCTGTTGTCAACGAATCGGATTTGTTAGAAACAGCGCAACGTGTCCTAGAAGACCTAGAGATATACCGTGAGTTCTCAGAAGAATGGAACAGCTCACAGGGACCTCAAATCGCGGAGAACCTGTTGACAATAATCTTGTCGGACATTCGTTTCATCGTTTGAAAACATTGACTCGCGATGGAAATGTAGATGATTTAGGTCGATCTTATTGTGGATTATAAATCGATACTATAGCCTGCTGAGTATCTGCAGTATATTCCCAAAGTTGTGCTCAACTGTTCTGGACTTACTTCCATATGATGAGAGATGTACTAAGCGATCATCCTGTTCAACGACCTTGATGAACTCTTTGGATCTGATGATATCATGGATGGCCTCATTGATTGTAAGTATCTCAGCGGAGGATTTTAGCACAAATCCAAGCATCTTAATCATAAGATGGAAATCCGCAATATCTCTGAGTTGAAGTGTCTGACTATAGAACTGAAACTCAAGACGTGCAAGTTTCTCTCTCTTGGTCACCAAGTCAATAATCCAGTCCTCTGCTTTGCTCTTCTCCAAATCCTGTACAAGTTCTTGCCACGAATGCTGTTGTTCGAGAAGTTGAACAAGATATCCGCGCAAAAACGCGAAATGGTCTACGCCCTCGTCAATTTCATCTTCCGTGCCGATGAGATTTATCATATCGTCCATCTCACTGTGTTTTATTGCAATCATCAGTGAGAATTTGTCAACGTACTTCTTGACCTCATCTGTCTTTTCTTTCCTGGTCATCAAATCGGCGAACGAGTCACCTAAAGTCAGAATGAACTTGTAAAGGCACTCACTGCAAATTTCTGCACTGTCTGTGAGGTCTTTGGTGGATAGAAATTGAAGAGCGTCCTCTAGGTCATTTCCTGGTACATCCTTTCCATGAATTCGAAGGAACCAACCCTGCGAGATACAGTATACTCTATTATCTGGATTATTGACATAGATTGCTGCATAGCAGATGTTGTTTTCCTGAGCCTGTTCTTTCACCATGCTTTCTTTGTCTGTATTGAACGCAAAAAGTGAGGGATCGATTTCAATGACCTCGACTTCTAATACTTCATCGTCATTCACGCAAAGTCGTTCGTTCCCAAAGACCTTGTAACAGGGACAACCTCTCACAACACGGATTGATCCTTGGCTGACTTCACTGTCGCGTCCTAGCACATCCATCTCAAAGGGCTCCAAAAACTCCAAAACTCAATTGAATTTGGGCAAAGCAACAAGAAACAAGCAACTTTAGAGGTTATATCGCTTTTTGTGAGGGCCTACTGTTCACCTGGGACAGTAGAGAGAGTAAATTTCGGAATCTCTTTTCGGCATTTCTATGATGGTTTTCTCTCTCGTTAAGTAAAGTATCCACAGTATTGATACTTATTCCCAACTCGATGAGAGATACTCTCTGTGAACGAATAGCATCATGCGTCGATAGAATTCGATCTGCAGTTTCTACCATGAACTTTAGGAGTGTTAGTGCAGTGAGCTCATCATCAGCTTCTTGTAGTGACAGGACTTGGAAAAGAAAGATAGATTCCAGTCTAGAGAGAGTCTTGTGGATGCGTACAAGGACATCAAAGTTACCCTTGATTTCAGGAGAAGATGTTTCTAATGAAATTCCGCTTAATTTGATTCTTTCATCCGCAAGATTCGTGATTTGAGTTTCAATGATTTCTCTTTCTGAGCGCAAGTGATTGCCGTTGTGAATGATAACATCCTGACTCAGTTCAGTTGCTATACTGTTTATCAGTTCTCGAGAATAGCTAAGAATCACATCGCCTCTTTCTGCTTCGGAGAGTAGTCCTTCAAAGAGGTCCGTCAGAGTAACCAGATACTTGTAAAGGCATGAAGAGCAAATTGCTTCATTTCCGCTCATATCTGAACTAATGGCAAAATCCAATGCTTCCTCTATGTTTGTCGCTCTTATAGCCTTCTTGTTAATTCGGATTTCTCGATTTTGACTAATACAATAAGCATTGTCAGAATCTACATCAAGGTTGATCAAAGAATAACACATATCCTCTCGATCGCTTTTGAAATCGTGGAGCTCGTCCACTGAACAAAGTTGAGCAAAGAACATGGGATCTAAAGACAGTGATTTGACGGGTAGCACATCGTCATTATTGATGCATACCCTTTCATCACCAAACTCTTTCATACAAGGGCATCCTCGGACCAAACGAATGCGATGGTCATTGAAGCCTTGAATTATTGCAGAGCTCGGCATCATTGAAATTACCTTGATTCTGTGACTGTGCCCGCTCTCCAAATTGAATGATAGGGAATGGAGTCGACACTCACTATTTCGGCAAAAATTCTATTGATTAAGGTATGTTGGATATGCCACTCTGGGAGAGGAGTCGCAATCGACTACTCCCTAACCCCAGAGTTCTTTCTTTAGTAGGTCCCTGATTGCTATTCTAATAGCCTCTGATCTATTTGGATATAGATTACTCTCTACCAACTTCTCTAGGCCATCAATGTAGGTTTCAGGAACATGCAGAGTTACCAGCTTCATTCTTTTATCACCACATATCTCTCAAACAGCGAGTATGTTCCCACAGGTTATGGTGGTATTCGCTTGATACTACGTGGGTAATACATGAATATCATAGTTGGTAATACTCAATCGATATTCAAATCATCAATACTTTGAGAATCATTACATGGTTGCCGTTACAATAGAGAATAGAATCTTGATCTTTAACAGAAATTTGGTGAGAGGAGCAGGGGTGCTCCTACTCTTAGAATTAAGCTGGAACCCACACATGCCGGGAGAGTATCTGTGAGCTCCAAACCCACCCTTGATAATCCTCCATAAGTTAGCTTGTATGGTTGAGCTATTACTGACCCACTACGCAGGTGCCACTGAGACAATACCCAGAGCTGTTGTGGAGTATTGTTCGTTGCAAACCCTTTTCTTATATCATGAGAGGTGATTATTGAGATATTTCGTAGTAGATGAGGTGGTTTGATGGAAACAAGGCCTAAGAATCCTGAGGATGGTATTGCAACATGCATGTTGTGTGGTGAGCTTCTCAAAGGTCGAGATAAGGTGAAGTACCAAGGCTGGTGGTGCCACACGGAATGTGCAGCTGAGAGCATTGAAAAGAATGTAGATAAATTCGATAAGAAGCCGTTCTGGATTGGGAGTCTGGGAGCACCAATCGGTATTCTACTGACTCTCACCCTTTTTGTCATGTCATTGGAGTATGTGCCTATTCTGAATCCTTGGCCAATAGCTATCCCATTTCTTGGGATGGCAGCAGGTTTAGCCTTCCAAAGCATAGGATTCTATGGATTCTACTCTCGATATTACCACAACATGGGCGTGGTTCTTGCTCTCTTTTCCATTGTAAGTGCAATATGCCATGCTATTGTTGGAGCATTATTACTGACGAATGGTTTTGACCCAGCTTACTATAGCCTGGACACTGGACAGTTAATTCCATTGGCAGTTCCAGGAGTTTACTTGATACTATTCCTTTCATACGGATCACTAGCTCTCCTAATGCTCGTAACTGCAATCGAAGTTGTGATGCTGGAGGGAACAATAGGTTCAGGCAATTTCAATCGTGTACTCGCTGTGATTTTCATAGGCCTGATTGCACTCGCTCCTGCGACACCCATAAACATCGTTGTCGAGTTATCTGCCGTAACGATTCTATTTCTTAATGCAGGAGTGCCGAATACTTGGAGAGACGTTTCACTTGACGAATAAGAGTTCGTGATTCGTCGTCTTCAATACTTTTCGTCTTAAATCGGCGGCTTCTCGGAAAGGATTTATGCTAGATACTTCACTCTTTGATGTATTGCTCAACAATAAATGAGGTGTACAAATGGCATCTGATGCAAAACCGTCCGGTAAAGCTGAGGACACTCCGAAGGCCGCTCAGGAGCTTGAATCCCTGAGATGGATACGGGAGAGGCGATCCATTCGAGAGTTTACTGGCGAAAAAATACCTGATGAGCACATTGAGCTGATACTTGAGGCTGCGCGACATGCGCCCAGTCCTGAGAACATGCTCATGATGCGATTCATTGTGATACGTGATGATCAAGAAACAAAGGAATTCCTTGCAGATATAGCTCAGGAAATGGCGCAGACCGCATTTGGTGGTGCACCATTTGAACTAACAAGTGGTCGGAACTGGTTCATTGCAGATCCATATCGAGCTGCAGTATATGCTAGACTCAGAGATGGTGAGCTATTCCGATATCCCGAGAAGAGTGATACTGTAATCATTGTGTGCGCAAGCGATTCTTGGCATGATGCTGGGTATATTTATCCAAACGAGTTGTTTGGATCAGTTGTTTGCGGAATGGCTGTTCAGAACATGTGGTTGACTGCAACCGAGCTTGGTTATGGCTGTGGCTACGAAGCATTAGTTTGTTCAGATCCCAGGCATGCTCAGCTGATTCGTGATAGGCTTGGAATACCTCCCATCTGGGTACCGCTTACTGCTTTCTGTATTGGTCAGAGAGTATCTGCAAGGGCACTTGGCCCAAGCAGAGCTCCACTTGAAGGTCTAATGTATGATGAGCGGTGGGGTAAGCCATACAGACGCATTGCATTTAGGAAGTGATACCATGGAAGTAGATTTCAAAGAATCAACTCTAGCAAACCTGAAGGAATTAGCTGAAGAAGCTAATCTAACGGTTGAAGGCATTATCATGGTTGTCATGGAACAATTTGCTGACAATAAGGGCGGACGCGTTTATACAGGACGCTGGTCTGGAGGCGAAGAAGATGGAGTCAAGGGATTCCGTTACGCCGTTCAGTGGCCATTCCGTCCAGGCTTCAAGGAAGCTGTTGGCAGCGAAGTAAAGAAATGGAGTGGTAAATAATGGCGAAGTTCAGAAAACACCCAACTGGTGCATGGCCATTCTATCCAACACTCAAGGATGGCGACATCGAACACGAGTATTGGAACACAAAGAAGATGATACATTCGGCATTCATCAATGACCGAAAGGGTAGAATCGTTGTGTTAATGGATAACGAGAAGTACGAAGCCTTCTTGGCTGAAATCAAGAAGAAGAAAGGAAACTTCTGGGCATCGTCAATTGATGCAGTTATGCAAGAGGCAATTGACGACTGGATGAAGAAGGAGGAGTAAGAAATGTCACAACTACAAGAATTCTTTAAATTTTTTATGCACCAAGTTAACACAAAGGATGACCTCAAGAAGAACCTAGCTGAATGGGTTGGTCGGTATCATGGCAAAATCCTCCAAGTTCATACCGAGGAGGGTGATCAATACCTCGTGATTACACCTGACGGAATGTCACTTCACGATGGCGTGTATCCT